>NZ_JAWLNX010000012.1:0-199076 GCF_035320975.1 Saccharopolyspora mangrovi
GACGTCGGCGACGAACTCCCGGTAGCTCCAGCGCCTGCCCGTTTCGCACTCCACCAGCGCGTCGCGGTCCGGGAACCGCGCCGCGGTGCGGTCCAGGTTCGCGCCGATCGTGTCGCCCAGCAGCGGCACGTCCGACACACCGGAGTCGTAGCTGTTCAGAGTCGGCTCGGTGTCCACGTCGACAACCTCCCCATCGCAGTGGCGCAGGTCACCAATCTTCACCTGCACCGCCGCCTCGGGCCAACCGCCGGGAGCACGCTGCCGCACGAGCCCACTTCGAATTTCGCGCGAAATTCGAAGCCCGGACGTAGCCCTCAAACTTCGCGCGAAATTCGACACGTCCCCCGCGCCCGGGTGTGTCTTCGCAGGTCAGAGCCCACCCCTGGCGTCGGGTGTCAGATTTCGCGCGCCATTCGACGCCCGAGGCCCCTGGTCTGACTTCGCGCGAATGGGACCGGGGCCTCGGGGATGCTCCGGTTCGTCAGGCCTTGAAGGGGTCCGTGACGTGGTCTCGGAGGTCCGCGATGGAGCGGACGACCTTGGTGGGGCGGTACGGGAACAGCTCCGCCGTGTCCTCGTCGGAGATGCCGGAGAGCACCAGGATCGTCTGCAGGCCCGACTCCAGCCCCGAGCGGACGTCGGTGTCCATCCGGTCGCCGATCATCAGCGTGTTCTCCGAGTGCACGCCCAGGTGGCGCAGCGCGGAGCGCATCATCAGCGGGTTCGGCTTGCCAACGTAGTACGGGGCGCGGCCGGTGACCCGCTCGATCAGCGCCGCCACCGCGCCGGTGGCCGGCAGCGTGCCCTCGCGGCTCGGGCCCTTCTCGTCCGGGTTGGTGGCGATGAACCGGGCGCCGTTCTCCACCAGCCGGATGGCCTTGGTGATGGCCTCGAAGCTGTAGGTGCGGGTCTCACCGAGGATCACGTAGTCGGGATCCCGGTCGGTGAGCACGTAGCCGATGTTGTGCAGCGCGGTGGTCAGCCCGGATTCACCGACCACGAACGCCGACCCGCCGGGGCGTTGCTGCTCCAGGAACTGCGCCGTGGCCAGCGCGGACGTCCAGATCGCCTCCTCCGGGATGTCCAGCCCGCTGCGCAGGAGCCGGGCCCGCAGGTCCCGTGGGGTGTAGATCGAGTTGTTGGTGAAGACCATGAACGGGATGCCGTGCTCGCGAAGAGCGGCGACGAACTCGTCCGCGCCGGGCACCATGTGCTCCTCGTGGACCAGCACGCCGTCCATGTCCATCAGGTACGTCCAGGTGGTTGGCTCAGTCACGCCCCTGATGATCCTCCGGATACCGGGTGGATGGCCACCTCGGTCGCTTTGATCACGAACCAGACTTCCTCACCTGCGGAGAGCCCGAGATCGGCGACGGCCGCCGGGGTGACGTCGGCGGCCAGTCCCGCCTCGGACGGGCCCGTCGCGCGCACCCGGACCACGTCGCCGCGCGGTTCCAGGGCGCTGACCGTCACCGGCAGGGCGTTGCGGGGACTGCCGTGCGGGCGCTCCCGGTGCACGGCCACGACCGCCGGGGCGAACACCGCGGCGGCCGGTTCCCGCGCCTGGAGCTCCTCGGCGATGCGGCCGCTGATGATCTCCTCGCCGATCCGCACTCCCCCGTCGATCGCGGTGCCCGCCAGCAGGTTCAGCCCCGCCAGCCGGGCGGTGAACGCCTCGCGCGGGCGGGACAGGACGTCGCTGGTCGGGCCCTGCTCGACGACGCGGCCGTCCTGCAGCACCAGCAGCCGGTCGGCGAGCACGACGGCGTCGAGCACGTCGTGGGTGACCAGCACGGTGGGCATCTCCTGGCGGCGGAGCACCTGGTGCAGCAGGCCGCGCATGGCCGGAGCGGCGTCGACGTCCAGCGCCGCGAGGGGCTCGTCGAGCATCAGCAGCCGGGGTTCGCCGGCGAGCGCGCGGGCCAGCGCGACCCGCTGGGCCTGCCCGCCCGAGAGCCGCGACGGACGGCGTCCGCCCAGGTCGGCGACATCGGTCTCGGCCAGCCAGCGCTCGGCGACCTCCCTCGCGCGCGCCTTGCCGAGCCCGGCCGCGCGGGGACCGAAGGCGACGTTGTCGCGCGCGGTGAGGTTGGGAAACAGCAGCGCCTGCTGGGCGAGCAGCCCCACTCCCCGGCGATGCGTCGGGACGTTGATGCGGCGGTCGGTGTCCAGCCAGGCGGTCCCGTCGAGCTCGACGACCCCGCGGTCCGGCACCAGCTGCCCGGCCAGCACCGACAGCAGCGTCGACTTCCCAGCACCGTTGGGGCCGAGCACCGCCAGCACCTCGCCGGGCGCCACCTCGAAGTCGGCGCGCAGCGAGAACTCCGCGCGGCGCAGCTCGACGTCCACCCGCAGGCCGTTCACAACCGTCCCTCCACGGCCCTGGGCCGGGCGATCACGATCACCAGCAAGGCCACCACGACCAGCAACAACGACATCGCCACCGCCGCATCCACATCGGACTGCGCGGTGGTGTAGATGGCCAGCGGCAGGGTCCGGGTGCTGCCCTGGAGGCTGCCCGCGAACGTGATCGTCGCGCCGAACTCGCCGAGCGCCCGCGCGAAGGTCAGCACCAGGCTCGAACGCAGCGCCGGGAGCAGCAGCGGCAGCGTGACGCGCCGGAACGCCAGCCACGGACCGGCGCCCAGCGTCGCCGCGACCTGCTCGTAGCGGCCTCCGGCCGTGCGCAGCGCGCCTTCCAGGCCGACCACCAGGAACGGCATCGCGACGAACGCCTGCGACAGCACGACCGCCGCGGTGGTGTAGGGCAACCGGATCCCGGCCACCGCCAGCACCCCGCCCAGCGGCCCGGTCCGGCCCAGCAGGTACAGCAGCGCCAGACCGCCGACCACCGGTGGCAGCACCAGCGGGAGCAGCACCAGCGCCCGCACCACGCGGAGCCCGCGCAGCCGGGAGCGGGCCAGCACCACGGCCAGCGGTATTCCGAGCACCGCGGCGAGCGCGGTCGCGATCAGGCCGGTGACCACCGACAACCGCAGCGCGTCGAGCGCGGACGGGCTCAGCAGCAGCGCGGGCAGCCGGGCCGGTTCGACCCGGGTGAGCAGGCCGAACACCGGCAGCGCCACCAGCGCCAGCGCGAGCGCCGCGGGCACCCACAGCACGGCGGGCACCTGCGGCGGGTGGCGCCGCATCACGGAACGTCGAAGCCGTGCGCGCCGAGCACCTCGCGCCCCCCCGGGCCGCGCACGAACGCCACGAAGTCGTTGGCCAGCTGCTCCTGCTGGGAGTCCTTGACGGTCGCGATCGGGTAGCTGTTGACCACCTGCGGGGACTCCGGGAAGTCGATCGCCTGGACCTTGTCACCGGCGGCCTCGGCGTCGGTGACGTAGACCAGACCGGCATCGGCCTCGCCCGCGACGACCTTCTGCAGCACCTGCTTGACGTCGTTCTCCTCGCTGACCGGCCGCAGTCCGACGCCTGCGGCCTTGGCGACCTGCTGCGTCGCCGAGCCGCAGGGCACCTGAGGTGCGCAGACGACGAGCCGCTTGTCCGCGAGATCGGCCAGCGAAGCCACGTGGGCGGGGTTGCCGGGCGGGACCACGATGGTCAGCCGGTTGGTGGCGAAGGGCTGCGGGGGCGAGACAAGGTCGGCGACCTTGGCCATGTTCTTGTCGTCGGCCGAGGCGAAGACGTCGGCCGGGCGGCCCTGCTCGATCTGCTCGGCCAGCGTCGAGGAGCCCTGGTAGTCGAACTGGACCTGCACGTCGGGGTGCTCGGCGGTGAACCGCTCGCCCAGCTCGTCGAAGGACTCGGTCAGCGAGGCGGCGGCGAGGACGGTGACCGTTCGCTGCTGCGCCGGGGCCTGCCCGGACTGGGCCTGGCCGCAGCCGGCCAGCAGGGTCAGCGCGAGCACCCCGCCCGCGATCATCTTGAGCTTCGACATTCAGCCCTCTCCCGGTGTTTCCACCACGACGTTGGTCGACTTGACCACTGCGACCGCCAGCGACCCGGGCACCAGCCCGAGCTCGCGGACCGCCTCGGTGCTCATCAGCGACACCACGCGGTGAGGCCCGCACTGGATCTCCACCTGCGACATCACCTTGTCCGAGACGATCTCGGTCACCAGCCCGACCCAGCGGTTGCGCGCGGAGCGCCCGACGGCCGACGGGTCCGGGGCGGACCTGGCCTGGTCGCGGGTGAACTCGGCGAGCGCGGCGCCGTCGACGACCAACCGTCCGGCGGCGTCGCGTTCCGCGGGCAACTGCCCGCCGTCGACCCAGCGGCGCACGGTGTCGTCGCTGACACCGAGCAAGGCGGCGGACTCTGCGATCCGATATTGCGGCACGCGCACGACAATACTTCCGCAGGTGCGGCGAAACCAGGGGGTATCGAACCGCGAACTCGGATGGTTAACCCCCGTCACGGCCCTGTTGACCAGGCATCTTGATCCGACCAAATCGCCGCTCGCGATCGAAAAGCGTCGGTGCGAGGAGATAGGGTCGAGTTGTGAACGCGGTGGACTTGGGAATCCCGCTCGTGCGCCGCACGACCGACTCCTCCGAACGGCCGGACACGCCGTACTTGGTGGACCGATTCGGCCGGGTGGCGACGGATCTGCGCGTCTCCCTGATCGACAAGTGCAACCTGCGCTGCACCTACTGCATGCCCGCCGAGGGTTTGCCGTGGCTCAAGCGCGACGAAATGCTCGACACCGACGAGATGAACCGGCTGATCCGCATCGCGGTCGAGGAGCTCGGGGTCACCACGGTCCGCTTCACCGGCGGCGAACCGCTGCTGCGGCAGGACCTGGTCGACGTCATCGCGGCCACCTCGTCGCTGCCCAGCCGGCCCACGACCTCGCTGACCACCAACGGCATCAACCTCGGCGGGTTCGCCGAGAAGCTGGTGGCGGCCGGGCTGAACCGGGTCAACGTCTCGCTGGACACCTTGGACGGAGCGGTGTTCAAGGAGCTGACCAGGCGCGACCGGATGCAGGACGTGCTCGACGGGCTGGCCGCGGCCAAGACGATGAAGCTGGAACCGGTCAAGGTCAACGCGGTGCTCATGCGGGGCATCAACGACCACGAGGCCCCCGAGCTGCTGCGGTTCTGCATCGAGCGCGGCTACCAGCTGCGGTTCATCGAGCAGATGCCGCTGGACGCGCAGCACGGCTGGGAGCGCTCCGCGATGATCACCGCGGACGAGATCCTGGAGCGGCTCAGCCGGGAGTTCACCCTCACCCCCGACGTCGCCGAGCGCGGCTCGGCACCGGCCGAGCGCTGGCTGGTCGACGGCGGACCGGCGACCGTGGGCGTGATCGCCTCGGTGACCAGACCGTTCTGCGCCGCGTGCGACCGAACGCGGTTGACCGCGGACGGGCAGCTACGCTCGTGCCTGTTCTCGACGACGGAGACCGACCTGCGCGGCCCCATGCGCGAAGGCGCCACCGACGCCGAGCTGATCCGGCTGTGGCAGGGCGAGATGTGGGCCAAGGCCGCCGGGCACGGGATGGATTCCGGCGAGTTCGCCCAACCATCAAGGCCGATGAGCGCAATCGGGGGTTAGCGGAGATGACCGCGGTGTCGGAGCACAGCGCCGGTTCGGCGAAGCGTGCGGTATCGGTTCAGGTCCGCTACTTCGCCGGCGCCCGCGCGGCGGCCGGTGTGCCGGAGGAGACGGTGCGGCTGAGCCCTGCGGAGGGCTCAGCGCCGACGGTCTCCGACGTCATCGCGGCGGCACTGAACCAGCACGACGAGAAGCTGGCCAAGGTGCTGCCCGCGTGCAGCTTCCTCCTCGACGGCGTGGCCGTGCGGGACCGCGCCACGCGGATCCCGGCCGACGCCACCCTCGACGTCCTGCCGCCGTTCGCGGGCGGCTGAACCTGCCGATCAGAGCAGGGCACTGTTCTCTTCTGCGCGCGTGCGGGTACGCGCGAATACAACATGCCCTGGCGTGTCGTACAGCCTCGTTCAGGTGACTTTTTGCTTGATTTATCCCTCATTCGATCTTGCTTCTGAGGGTGCCCGCCGGGTCGGCCGCTCGCCAGTCTGAACGCCACCCGTTCCAGCGATAGACCACTCACGCTCCGTCATTTCACGAACACGCATCGCGTCGGCGCTCTGCCACCCGTGTCCCCCACGACCCGAGGTTGCGCGGGCTCGCTCGACAGTTGGTGACCGCGTGACGGGGGTTCCCCAGTGGGAGCAGCGAGGTGACCCAAGCCTCACTTACGGTGATCGATATCGGCCCGGAAACGGTACGGTAACGACGCTCTGATCAGGGAAAATGAACGGGATCGCACCCCCTTTCCCCGGTGTTACTGTGACCAGCGTCACATGCTACAAGATTTCCGATCTTCGGATTGGTTACGTAGTGTCGCTCCTCGGTCGGCCCCGAACCGATCAGCAAGGAACTCGAGAGCCCGCAGCGCCGAACCTGTCCAGCGGGCTCTCACCCCGAAAACGAAACAGAACCGGACAGGAACGAGGGACATCTCAGGGCTCCCCGAAAGCTCCGAGATGCCGCCGGCTCCCCCGAGACCGGCGGACGCGGACCCGGCTCCCCCGAAGGAGCCAGACGAGGGTTCGACCCGAGGCGCGGCAGGAGAGAGGGACATGTCCAGCTATAAGGGCAAGCACCGTAAGCCTTCGAGTACCAAGCGCAACTTCGCCCGGTTCGCCGTCGCCGGCGCTGTGGTCGCCACCCCGATCGCGATCGCCGCTCCCGCCAACGCAGCGGACTGGGACGCCCTCGCCAAGTGCGAGAGCAGCGGCAACTGGAGCGCCAGCACCGGCAACGGCTTCTACGGCGGCCTCCAGTTCACCCCGTCGACTTGGGCCGCGTACGGCGGCACCCAGTACGCCAGCAGCGCCCACAACGCCACCCGCGAGCAGCAGATCGCCGTCGCGGAGAAGGTTCTCGCCTCCCAGGGCAAGAACGCGTGGCCGGGTTGCAGCGCGAAGCTGAACTGGACCAGCGGCTCGACCAAGTCGAGCACCAAGACCGAGACCACGCCGAAGAAGAAGACCACCACGACCAAGACCAAGTCGACGGTCAAGGCGGACGGCGCGGACTACACCGTCAAGGCGGGCGACACCCTGGGCAAGATCGCGCAGCAGTTCGGCGTGAACTACCAGGACATCGCCGCCAAGAACTCGAGCGTCATCAACGACCCGAACCTGATCTTCCCGGGTCAGCAGCTCGACGTGAAGTAAGACTGCACGGTCCGGCATCCCCCAACGCCGACCGGCAAAGGAGCACGCGCCGTCTCCCCCGACACGGCACGTGCTCCGCCAGGGAAACCCCCTCCACCGCAAAAGCCCCCTAAGCGGTGGAGGGGGTTTCCTGCTGGACGGAGACGGGGTCGGTTTGCTTGGCGGTGCCAGTGGCGGAACCTGAGACGCCGCCTGGACTCCGTGCGCCACTCCTGATGTATGGGTCAATACACGGCGTCGCGGCGTACTCGCCAGACGACGTCTCAGAACCCGCGGCGGTGCCAGCTGCGAGGGTGGGGTACGGAGAAAGCGGCTTCGCCGCTTGCCTGACGTTCTAGGGGCAGTTGACCCATTCTTCTGTGTTGTCGTCGAAGACCTGGCGCTTCCAGATCGGCAGGCGTCGCTTGACCTCGTCGACGAGTTCGGAGCACGCGTTGAACGCCTGCTTGCGGTGCTCGGCGGCGACGGCGCAGCCGAGGGCCACGTCGCCGATCTTCAGCATCCCGATGCGATGCGACACGGCGATGGCGCGGACGCCGTCGAACCGCCCGGCGATGTCGGCCGCGACCTCCTGGATCACGTCCTGGGCGATGGGGTGCCCGGTGTACTCCAGCTCCAGGACGCCCCGGCCGCCGTCGTGGTCGCGGACGACACCGCCGAAGGTCACCACGGCTCCGGCCGCGTTGTGCTCGACGGATCGGGCCAGCGCCTCGACGTCGATGGGTTCGTCGACGACGTCGGCGCGCAGCACGTCGGCGGGGTTCGGGGCGGCTGCGGTCGCGGATCCGGGGTGGTCTCCGCCGTGGAGCTGGTCGACGGCGTGGTCGAGGACGCCTTCGAGGACTCCGAGGCCGTCCTTGACGCCGCCGCTGGAGCCCGGGAGGTTCACGATCAGCGTGTGGCCGCTGACCCCGGCGAGGCCCCGGGAGAGCACCGCGGTGGGGACCTTCGGCAGCCCGGCAGCGCGGATGGCGTCGGCCAGGCCCGGGATCTGGTGGTCGAGCACCTGGGCGGTGACCTCGGGAGTGCGGTCGGTGGGGTTGATCCCGGTGCCGCCGGTGGTGATCACGACGTCGACGCCGCCGTTGACGGCGCTGCGCAGCTGGTCGCCGACCGGGTCGCCGTCGGGCACCACGAACGGGTCGGGGGTGTCGTAGCCCCGGTCGCGCAACCACTGCACGATCACGGGACCGGTGCGGTCCTCGTAGATCCCGGCGGCGGCGCGGTTGGACGCGGCGACGACTCGCGCAGTCCTCGTCATGGAGACCTCCCGTGGATTTCCCGGTTCCGGTGCAACGACGGCGAGCGGCGGATTAGTCCGCTTCGCGCTCCCAGAGGCCGGTCTTGCCGCCTTCCTTGCGCTCGACCTGGACCGCGTCGAGCACCGCGCCGGGATCGACGGCCTTGATCATGTCGTGCAGCGCGAGCCCGGCGACGGCGACCGCGGTCAGCGCTTCCATCTCGACGCCGGTGCGGTCGGTGGTCTTGACCGCGGCGGTGATGCGGACGTCGGTGTCGCCGAGCTCGAGCTCGACCTTCGCGCCGGAGATGGCGATGGGGTGGCACAGCGGGATGAGGTCCGGGGTGCGCTTGGTGCCCATGATCCCGGCGAGGCGGGCGGTCGCGATGGCGTCGCCCTTGGGCAGGCCGTCGCGGCGCAGCAGCGCGATCACCTCGGCGGTGGTGCGCACGACACCGCTGGCCACGGCCCTGCGGGCGGTGGCGTCCTTCTCGGACACGTCGACCATGCGCGCGGCACCGGCCGCGTCGACATGCGTGAGCTCATCCTGCGCCATGCCCCGAGCTTAGAGCAGCCCATCCCCCGACCGAATGCAGGGAAGGTCGAGAAACCGCAGGATTCGCACTGCCGAATCCTGCGGTTCTCGACCCGGTCGGTCGACCTCAGACGTCGAGGTCTTCGGCCATGCTCCAGGGCATGGAGGAACCGCCTCGGGATGCGGTTTCAGCGGGTTTGGCCGCCAGGGCCGCCTTCTTGACCGCGTCGGCGACGGCGGGGGCGACCGCGTTGTCGAAGACGCTGGGGACGATGAACGAGGCGTTGAGGCGGTCGCCGTCGACGACGTCGGCGATCGCGTTGGACGCCGCGAGCATCATGTCGTCGGTGATCTCGTGCGCGTGCGCGTCGAGCAGACCGCGGAAGACGCCCGGGAAGGCCAGCACGTTGTTGATCTGGTTCGGGTAGTCGCTGCGCCCGGTGGCCACGATGGTGGCGTGCTGCTGGGCCTCCAGCGGGTCGATCTCCGGGTCCGGGTTGGCCAGCGCGAACACGATCGCGTCGGAGTTCATGGTGGCCACGTCGTCGGCGGAGAGCAGGTTCGGGGCCGAGACGCCGATGAACACGTCGGCCTCGCGCACCGCGTCGGACAGCGTGCCGGTGCGGCCCTCCTTGTTGGTGCTGGCGGCGATGTTGCGCAGGTTCTCGTCGGTGTCGCCGCGACCGGAGTGCACGATGCCGTTGATGTCGACCGCGATGATGTCGGCGGGCTGCTTGTTCTGCAGCAGCCGGATGATCGCCGAACCGGCGGCACCCACGCCGCAGACCACGATGCGGCAGTCGGAGATGTCCTTCTCCACCACGCGCAGCGCGTTGCGCAGGGCGCCGAGCACGACGATGGCGGTGCCGTGCTGGTCGTCGTGGAATACCGGGATGTTGAGCTTCTCGCGCAGCCGCGCCTCGATCTCGAAGCAGCGCGGGGCCGCGATGTCCTCGAGGTTGATGCCGCCGTAGACGGGGGCGATCAGCTCGACGGCGCGGATGATCTCCTCGGTGTCCTGGGTGTCCAGGCAGACCGGCCAGGCGTTGACGCCTGCGAACTTCTTGAACAGCGCCGCCTTGCCCTCCATGACCGGCAGCGCGGCCTCCGGGCCGATGTTGCCCAGGCCCAGCACCGCGGAGCCGTCGGTGACCACGGCGACGGCGTTGCGCTTGACGGTCAGCCGGCGGGCGTCGTCGGGGTTCTCGGCGATGGCGGTGCACACCCGGGCGACGCCGGGCGTGTAGGCGCGGGAGAGATCGTCGCGGTTGGCCAGCGCGACGCGGGAGTTGACCTCGATCTTGCCGCCGAGGTGGACCAGGAAGGTCCGGTCGGAGACCTTGCGGACGCGCACGCCCGGCAGCGCTTCGAGGGTTTCGGTGACCTCACCTGCGTGGTCGGCCGAGAGCGCGTTGCAGGTGATGTCGACGACGATGCGGTCGGCGTGCGACTCGACGACGTCGAACGCTGTGATCACCCCGCCCGCGCGGCCGATCGCGCTGGTCAGGTCGCCGGCGGCGGTCGTCGACGGCGGAGCCTCGACGCGAACGGTGATCGAGTACCCAGGACCTGGAACCGGCATTGGCACACCCCTGTCGAGCGAACGGCTATGGACGTGGGTGCCGTTCTCCGGCGGCCTCCGGAGGGGCCGCGGCAGCAGATCGCCCAACCGCAGCGCAAGTCCCTCGAACCCGCTAAGCGACCGGAACTTCACCCAACACGAAAAAGCCTAAAACTTTCCTCGCTGTGAGCTAGATCCGGTCCGCTACTCGCCGGTCAGCCTTGACAGGAGTCGTTCGACGGGTGGTGAGATCCGGCGGCGCCGAACCGGCTGAGCGCCGGTTCGGCGTCAGGTCTCACTTGTTGATGACCGTGACCGGGTGCTCGTACGGGACGGCGTCCTCGTTGAGCGGGAACGTGGTGTCCCCGAACGGCGACAGGGCGCCCTGCTTGTCGGCCACCAGCTCGCTGACCGGGTGCTCTCCGGCACCGGCCTGGGGCCAGCTCGGGTCGATGCGGTCCTTCTTGTTCTTGCCGGCCACGTCGTCCTCCTGTGCATTCCGGCTACGGGCAACTCCAGTTTGCCGGATCGCGGCGATCGAACTCACCCAAGGGTGTCGGAGCTTGCACAACTCGTTCCCCCGGGCTGCCCAGGCACGTCACGTCGGGACGTGGGGCGGCCCGATTTCAATGGAAGTCGGGGACGTGATTTCCATTGAAATCGGGGATCTGATTTCCATTGGAATCGTGTCGACCCCGGTGGGGGCGTCGCGAGGGGGTGGGTCGGTGAGTTCGGGGAGTCGGGGACGACTACTGGGTATCGTGGGTTCGATGCCTCCAGTGGGAAATTGGCTCCGGGACCGCAGCGACGAGCAGCTCGTGGCGTTGCTGCGCGCTCGACCGGATCTGGCGACTCCGCCGCCCGCCGACCTGTCCGTGCTCGGTTCGCGGGTCGCGCAGCGGTCGTCGGTGGCCCGCGCCTGCGAGGAGCTGGACTCCTTCGCGCTGAGCACGATGGAGGCGCTGGTCCTGCTCGACGCCGACAAGCAGCCCGTCGCCCTGGACGCGGTGGCCGAGCTGCTGGGCGCCGAGGTGACGGTGCAGCGGGCCCGCCGGACGGTGACCGCGCTGCGCGACCTCGCACTGGTGTGGGGCGGCGACGACTCGCTGGAGATCGCCGGCACCGCGCGCGAGGTGCTGCCGACCTTCCCCGGCGGTTTGGGCCGCCCGGCCGAGGACCTGACCGAGGTGACGGCCAAGGCCGCGCTGGCGGAGATGGACGAGGAGGAGCGGCGGCTGGTCGGCAAGCTCGCCGACGGCTCCCCCATCGGCCGCACCAAGGACGCCTCCGCGCACGTGCCGCTGGAGCGCGCGACCAACCCGGTCCAGCGGCTGCTGGCCAAGGGTCTGCTGCTGCGCCGCGACACCGAGACCGTGGAACTGCCCCGGCAGCTGGCGCTGGCGGTGCGCGGCGACCACCCGATGGGCCGGGTCGAGCCCGAGGAACCGGCCCCTGAGCTCACCCAGTCCGACCGCGAGCGGGTCGACAGCACCGCCGGTGGTGCCGCGCTGGAACTGCTGCGGCACGTCGAGGAGCTGCTGCAGGCGTGGGAGGCCGAGCCGCCGGACGTGCTGCGCTCGGGCGGCGTCGGCATCCGCGACGTGCGCCGCACCGCCAAGACCCTCGAGATCGGCGAGCAGCACATGTCGCTGCTGGTGGAGGTGGCCGTCGCGGCCGGTCTGCTGGACCGCACCGAGGACGCCGAACCGCGCTGGCTGCCCACGATCTCCTCGGACACCTGGCTTGCCTCACCGGTCGAGCAGCGCTGGGCCGCGCTGGCGGCCGCGTGGCTGGACCTGCCCCGGCTGCCGGGCCTGACCGGCGCCCGCGACGAGAAGGACCGGTTGATCGGGCCGCTGTCGGACGAGCTGAGCCGTCCGCTGGCGCCGAAGGACCGCCGCCGCATCCTCGACTACCTCGACGAGCTCCCCGGCGGGTGCGGTGCCCGCCCGGACGACGTGGCCACCGTGCTGGCCTGGCGCGCGCCCCGGCACGCCGGTCGGCTGCGCGACGACCTGGTGCGCTGGACGCTGTCGGAGGCCACCGCGCTGGGCGTCGTCGCGCTGGACGCGATGACCACCGCCGGTCGGGCGCTGCTGTTCGACGGCCCGGCCGAGGCCGGGCACCGGCTGGGCGAGGTGCTGCCGGAGCCGCTGGACCACGTGCTGGTGCAGGCGGACCTCACGGTCGTCGCGCCCGGACGGCTCGAACCCGACCTGGCCGCCGAGATGAAGCTGGTCGCCGACGTCGAGTCCGCGGGCAGCGCCACCGTCTACCGGGTGAGCGAGGGCAGCGCGCGGCGGGCGCTGGACGCCGGCTACACCGCCGACGACCTGCACGCGCTGTTCCGGGACCGCTCCAAGACACCGATCCCGCAGGCGCTGACCTACCTGATCGACGACGTGGCCCGCCGCCACGGCAAGCTCCGCGCCGGGACCGCAGCGGCCTTCCTGCGCTGCGACGATCCGGTCGTGCTGACCGAGGTGCTGGCGACCCCGGCGAGCGAGGAGCTGGAGCTGCGGCGCATCGCGCCGACCGTGCTGATCAGCCCGCTACCGCTGGCGGACCTGGTGGACGGGCTGCGCACGGCCGGGTTCGCGCCGGTCGCGGAGGGACCCGACGGCAACGTGCTGGACCTGCGGTCGAGCGGTCGCCGCACCCGCGGCAAGACCCGGCAGCGCACGTCCTACGGGCCGCCGGTGCCCAGCGCCGAGCAGCTGGGCGCGATGGTCACGCAGCTGCGCGCCAACGACATCGCCGGATCGGCCCGCCGGGGCCGGGCGGTGGTCCCGGAACGCGGCCGACCGAGCGCTGAGGCAACGCTCGCGCTGCTGCGCGACGCCGCGGCCGACGAGCGCAGCGTGTGGCTGGGTTTCGTGGACACCCACGGGGTTCGCAGCCAGCACGTGGTCCGCCCGGTCAGCGTCGGCGGCGGGATCCTGCAGGGCGTGGACGCCGCCAACGACGAGCTCGGCAACTTCCCGCTGCACCGCATCACCTCGGTCGCCCTCGTGGAGGACTGAGCGGAGGTCAGTGCGAGGTGGCCAGCCGCTGGCGCATGGCGTGTTCGACCAGGGTGATGAGGGCCTTCTTCGTCGATTCCCGGTCCCGGGCGTCGACGGTGATCATCGGCACCGACTCGGCGATGGTCAGGGCCTCGCGGACGTCCTCCATGCGGTGGTGCGTGAGGCCGTCGAAGGTGTTGACCGCGACGATGTAGGGCAGCCCGCGGTCGTCGAAGAAGTCGATCGAGGCGAACGCGTCCGCCAGCCGGCGGGTGTCGACGAGCACGACGGCGCCGATCGCGCCGCGCACCAGGTCGTCCCACATGAACCAGAACCGGTGCTGGCCGGGCGTGCCGAACAGGTACAGGATCAGGTCCGAGTCGAGCGAGACGCGGCCGAAGTCCATCGCGACGGTCGTGGTGACCTTGCCGGGCGTGGCCGTCAGGTCGTCGACGCCGACGCTGGCCTCGGTCATCACCGCTTCGGTGGTCAACGGAACGATCTCGGAGACCGAACCGACGAACGTCGTCTTCCCGACACCGAAACCACCGGCGACCACGATCTTCGTCGAGGTCTTCTGGTTGCTCGGCTGCTGCGACCGGGGATCAGAGCCTGCGAAGCCCACTGAGCACCCTCTCCAAGAACTCCATGGACGGCCGATCACCGACGACCATGCCACTGTCATGAATCAGAACCAGCCCGGTGTCGGCCATGTCGCCGATCAGCACCCGCACCACGCCGAGCGGCAGCCGCAGGTGAGCGGCGACCTCGGCGACCGAACGGGCCTCCTGGCACAGCTCGGAGATCGAGCGGTGCTCGGGCCGGGATTGGGTCGCCTGGTTGCGACCTCGTTCGCTGGTGCTTACCAACGTCTCGATAGCAAGATCATAATCGGTGCGGGTGCGCCCCCGAGTGCGGGCGTACGGCCGAACGAGTGAACCGCCGCTGTCCTCGGCTTCCGGGTCGTCCATCGCCGGGATCGCCGGCATGGAGCCGGAAATCGACGGCATGGACTGGGAAATCGGCGACATCGACTGCGAGATGGACGGCATCGACACCGATGGCGGCCCGTTGTCCGGGCGCGGGGGCGGGGTGCCGCGGTCTTGCGAGCCCCAGCCGTCCTGCGACATCCAGCTGTCCTGGGACGCGCGGGGGTCCTGCCCCCACCCGTCCTGCTGGGCTTGGGCGCTCTGCCCGCCCGAGGAAGTGTCGCCGTATCCGCCGGACCCGAACAGGTCGGCACCCGGTCCCCCGAACAGCGCGCGGTCGTACCCCCCGCCGATGGAGTCGTCTCCCTGCGCGGACGGGTTGTCGTCGACGAAGTCGTCCTGCCAGGACTCCGCGCTCAGCCGCTTGTTGTAGAGGCGGAACAGGTCACCGTCCCAGCTGGGCTCGGAACCGGCGTTCATGGTCAGCTCCCCTCAGCTCTCCCCAGCCGGAATCACCGGCGACCCATGCCCTGCAGCTGCGCGCGCAGTTCCGGCGTGAGCTGACGGCCGACCCGCTCCACGAGCAGGGTCATCTCGTAGGCGACCAAGCCGATGTCGGCGTTGGGCGCGGCGAGCACGGCCAGGCACGAGCCGTCGCTGATCGACATCAGGAACAGGTAGCCCTGCTCCATCTCGACGACGGTCTGGGTCACCTCGCCTGCTTCGAAGCAGCGCGCTGCGCCTTGGGTGAGGCTGACCAGACCGGACGCGACGGCGGAAAGCTGCTCGGCGCGGTCACGCGGCAAGCCCTGGGAACCGGCCAGCAGCAGACCATCCGCGGACACGACCACCGAGTGCGCCACGCCGGGCACCCGGCGCACGAAGTCGGTGATCAGCCAACTGAAGCTGTTGCTGCTCATCGGTTGCTGCACGGACCCGTTCACTCCTGCTCCTCGGGACGGCTCGGATTCGAGCGGGGAAGTTCGGTGGAAACCGGTTCGGACTTGGCGTGCCTGCCCCGATGGACGCCCTGCTGGAAGTTCGCCATCCGGCCGCGAACGGCGTCAGCCGAGCGCGGGGCGGCGGGCTTGCGGCGAGGGGTCTGCGGGGAGCGGGGCGCTGCCGAGCCGGGCACGAGGTTGGTCTTCGGGACCCGCTTGGGAAGTCCGGCCGCGGTCGTCTCCTGGACCTCGTGGGTCTGCAGGAGCGCCTCGGCGGCTTTCCAACCGACGTCCGCTTGGCCCCAGCCCGGTTCGGGCGTGGTGGTGCGCGGAACTTCGTCGACGACCGGTTCCGGCTCGGAGCTCGACTGGGTCGAGGACTCGGCGCCTTCCGGCTCGGCGGGCTTGGGGTCAGCAGCGGCCGGGGTCGAGTCCTCGACGTCGGACTCGCGGAACCACTGCGAGAGCACGGCTTCGTAGATCGGCAGGCGTTGGGTAGGCGCATCGTCCATGTCCCAGGACTCCCTCGGCTCGTCGTCGGCGTAAGCCGTCGACCCGCCGTCGGAGCCCGGGTGTTCCGGACCGGAAGTGCCTCGCAGGGATGCGTTCTCGGACTCCCAGGAC
Organism: Saccharopolyspora mangrovi; assembly: GCF_035320975.1. Lineage (NCBI taxonomy): Bacteria > Bacillati > Actinomycetota > Actinomycetes > Pseudonocardiales > Pseudonocardiaceae > Saccharopolyspora > Saccharopolyspora mangrovi. The sequence goes on from NZ_JAWLNX010000012.1 coordinate 16,011, forward strand.
TCCGACGCCGACTCGGGCCGGCTTCCGTTTCCTGGGGCGCCCTCATAGCCGCCGCCGAAGGCCGCGCCGATTCCACTGCCGTTCAGGCCGTTGCCGTTCAGGGAGCCGCTGTCGGACTCGCTCCCGTTCAGGCCGCCACCGCTGAAGCCGTTCCGGCTGTCTTCGGAGCCCAACGGCTGGGACGGGGCGAAGTTCTTGGTCTTCTCCGCCTCGAACGGGCTGTGGAACAGGTCGGTCGACGAGGTCTCCGACGGTGCACCGCACTGCCCGTCGAAGCCCGGATCGATATCCGGCCAGGCTTCCGCCCCGACTTCGTCGTCGTGGGGCGCCCGGCCGTCATCCTCCCATTGGGGGACGCTCGTCGCACCGAACGAATCGCCGGAGGACGTCGTGAAGGAGTACTGCGCGGGCAACTCGGCGTCATCGTCCGGCTCGCCGGCGTGCCCCTGACCGTTGAACGACGCGATCCCCGGCATGGAGATCTCCGAGTCCATCGCCGCCTGGTTCATCGAGGTGAACGAGGTCGGCGGCTCGGAACCGCTCAGGCTGGGCAGCTCCGCGCGCGTGGTCGGCGCGTCCAGGCCCGGCTGCTGGCCGTTGCTGCCCGCGGCGGCGCGACCGCCGAAGGCCGCGGCCAGGCCCAGCTGGGTGCCGGTCTCGGTGAGCGAACCGCGCTCCTCCGGCTGCACCGTGCGCGGCATGTCGGGCATCGGCACCGGGCCGTCCGGCGTGAGCTGCACGACGAGCTCGCCGCTGAGGCGCACGGTGGCGGTGACGCCGCCCTCCAGGCCCTCGTTGTTGCCGAGCTCGACCTCGATGTTGTGCCTGCGGGCCAGCTGGCCGACCACGAACAGGCCCATGCGGCGGGAGACCGCGACGTCGATGTCCGGCGGCCGCACGAGCCGCTCGTTGATCTCGTCGATCTCGCCGGCGTCGATGCCCACACCGCGGTCGCGGATCTCGATGACCAGCTGCTGGCGGCGGTAGGCGGTGCGGACCGTGACCTCGGTGTCGGGGTTGGAGAACACCGTGGCGTTCTCCAGCAGCTCGGCGACCAGGTGCACGAAGTCGTTGACGACGCGGCCCTGCAGGGCCAGTTCGGGGGCGTCGACCACCGCGACCCGGGCGTACTGCTCGACCTCGGAGACGGCGGCGCCGAGGACCTCGTTGAGCGGGACCGGGCGCATGGTGCGCCGGGTGAGGTCGGTGCCGCCGAGGATCAGCAGGTTCTCGTTGTTCCGCCGCATGCGGGTGGCCAGGTGGTCCAGCTCGAAGAGGCTGGAGAGCTGGTCCGGGTCCTGCTCGTCCTGCTCCAGGCGGTCGATCAGGGCAAGCTGGCGCTGCACCAGGGTCTGCGACCGGCGGGCGAGGTTGACGAACAGGTCGTTGACGTTGTTGCGGAGCATGGCCTGCTCGACGGCCAGCCGCAGCGCCTGCTGGTGCACCGCGTCGAAGGTGCGGGCGACCTGCCCGATCTCCTCGTCGGTGTAGACCGGCACGGTCGGCACCGTGGTCTGGTGGGACGCGCCCGGGTTCTCGGTGACCCGGTTGATCGCGTCCGGCAGGCTCTGCTGGGCGATCTCCAGCGCGCTGTAGCGCAGCGTCCGCAGCGGCCGCAGCATGGAGCGGGCGATGAAGGTCGCGACGCCGAAGGCCACGATCAGCAGCAGCGCCACCAGGGCGGAGTCGCGGATCAGGGTCCAGGTGGCCGAGTCGGCCAGCGCGGTGGCATCGGAGTGCAGGTCGTCGAGGACGTCGGACTCGACCTCGCGGACCAGGTCGGTGCGCTGCCCGGACTGCTGCCCCCAGTCGGCCGGGGAGACGCCGAGGTTCTGGTTCTGCTGATCGTTGTCGTAGGCGATCAGCGAGCTCTGCTCCAGCTGCTCGGTGCGGTCGATCGCCGCACCGGCGACCCGCTCGGCGAACAGGGCGCGCTGCTCCTGGGTCGCCGCGGCCTCGAACTCGCCGTAGGCGGCCTCGTAGCGCGCGTCGGCGGCGCGCATCTGGTCGGGCTGGCCGGTGAGGAACTGGTTCCGCAGCGAGGCGCTGAGCAGGACCGAGCGCTGCCGCGCGAGCTGCTCCTTGGCCTGGCCGAGAGCGTCGGCGGCGCGGGCGGTCTGCGCGGTCGCGGTGTTGGCCGCGGAGTTGGCGACTTGGTTGTTGATGGTCAGCAGCGTGTCGATCACCGAGTTGTAGGCGATCATCGTCTGCGGGCTGGTGAAGCCGCTGTTGACGGTGCCGCGCAGCGCACCGAGGCTGCCGATCCGGTGCTCGGCGCTCTGGTAGGCGAAGCGGACCTCGGGGGTGAAGCCGGCGATCTGCGGCTCGAAGGCCAGCACCTGCTGGACCGCGGCGTCGACCCGCTGCCCCTGGGCGGCGTAGTCGCTGCCCGCGCTGCCGCCGTTGGCGGTGGTGAGCACGATCGCGAAGTCCCGCTCGCGCTGCAGCTCGTGGGTCAGGTTGGAGGTCTGCTGCGCCAACTCGACCTGGTCGACGATGGTCTGCATCTGGGACTGGCTGTTGAGACCGTCGTAGATGCGCACGCCACCGACGCCGAGCGCGGCCAAGGTCGGCACGAGCAGAACGGCGGCCATCTTGTACCGGAGGCGCCAGTTGCGCAGCCACCACTTCTTGGTCCGGGCGGCAGCCGGATCGGCTGCACCGGCTGCGGTCGCGGGGTCGTTGTTGAGCATCCCTGTTTCCTGCGCTGCGGCGGACATGTGCGGAACCGCCACGGCTAGCTGCCCTTCCTGGCCGTGGCGGTGGAGATCATCGTGCTGGGAATGTGCCCGCGAACCGACGCTGCCGCGCCGGGTACCCACGAGCGGGTCCACGTCACCTCGGTGATCGAGTTTCCGCAGACCCCGACTCTGTCAGCCGGGCTTGCCATCACACTCCCTGGTCACAACGTGCATTCCCCCGAAGCAAGAGGCCGGTCACCTCGACGGGCGAGACTATACTTAACCCGGCGTCACAAGTCAGGCCCCCAATATGGGTGTCCGTCACCCTTAAGAGTGCTGTGGACAACAGCTGGGCCGAACGTGTGACCCGTACTTAGTTACGCCTAGTTGTAAGCCGATAGTTCAAACCTTTACAGTCCTTTTTGCGCCCCACCCGTCACGACCGTCGATTATGAGGCCCGGCCCGCTCCGGCGCGCTCCATCGAAGGTCGTGGCCAAGTCCACAGTGCACAGACGCACCTGCGGGACCCTGTGCGGGGTTGTCCGCGCCGAGCCGGCGGAGTGCACGCTCCTCGGCGCGCCATGTCGTGCGTTCGCAAGGAGGACTCGATGACCCTGGCCAGTCGCGCTATGTCGCGGAGAGGGCTGCTCAAACTCGCAGGTGGCACAGCAACCGCAGGGGCGCTGATGGGCGCCAGCGGATGCGGGCTGCTCGGCGGTTCGCAGTCGGCCGGCGGTGGCGACGGACAGCTCGAGAAGCCCAACCTCAAGGTCGGCGCGATGCCGGTCACCGACCTCGCGCCGCTGCACCTGGCGGTGCGCAACGGGATCTTCCAGCAGGAAGGCCTCAACGTCGAGATCGTCACGACCTCCGACGGCAGCGCGGCCCTGACCAGCACCATCGGTGGTGACTACGACATCACCTACGCCAGCTACGTGCCCTTCTTCGCAGCTCAGGCCCGAGGCGTGGCCGACCTGAAGATCGTGGCCGACTGCGGAGCGGGCGCGCCGAACACCACCACGATCATGACCTCGCCGAGCTCGAAGGTGCGCACCCCGCAGGACCTGGCGGGCAAGACCATCGCCATCTCCGGCCCGCGCACCATCTCGGAACTGCTGGTCAAGGCGACCATGCGCGCCTACGGCGTGGACTTCTCCAAGTCCGAGTTCACCGCGATCCCGTTCATCAACATGCCGGCCGCGCTGCAGCAGGGCCGGGTGGACGCCGCGATCCTGACCGAGCCGTTCCTGACCCAGGCCGCGCGCGCCAGCGGCGCGGTCCCGGTGGCCGACACCAACACCGGCCCGCTCGAGGACCTGCCGCTGACCGGCTACGGCGCGACCGCCAAGTTCGTGCAGGAGAACCCCAAGACGGTGGCCGCGTTCCAGCGCGCGATGGACCGGGCCGTGGCCGAGTCGCAGGACCGCTCCAAGATCGAGCCGCTGCTGCCGGAGTTCGCCAAGATCGACAAGGAAACGGCGGCCATCATCTCGCTGCTGAAGTTCAACTCGCGCGCCGACGCCACGCGTCTGCAGCGGGTCCCGCGCCTGATGAAGGACTTCGGCTTCCTGGACAACGAGGTCGACGTCGCGAAGATGATCGTCCCGCCGACCCCGGCCTGATCTCAGCCGCAGGGCTGAGCGACGGTCCGCCCGGCGGATGAGCCCGGCGCCGGTCCTCCTCCGCCGAAACGCCGGTCGGGAACACCCTTCGATGCCCTGAAGTTGTCCGGAATCCGCCACGACGCTCGAGAAGCCGCAGATGGTTCGTCCGTTTCGAACCATCTGCGGCTTTTGTCACATCGGCATCCGTGTCATTGCCGTTGTTGACGCAGGGCCACTCGAACGCGATGCGGAAGCCACGCTTCGTGTTCTTTGCTTTCGCCAATGACGTGACCAGTGACACATGTTCGAGTAATGGCCGCAACGAGCCCATTACGGCGTGTTGTCGCCTCCTGATCAGGTCTCTAGAGTTCTGCAGGCACCGATGCAGCCGGTGATCCGGAGGACGCGGGACGTGCACAGCGGTCGCCATCGCCCCGGAACCCGCAGCGCACGAACTACCGCCTCCCGGCCGCGGCCTCGGTCCACGCAAGTCGCTCCAGCCGGCCCGCACGGGCCAGACCCCGCCATGCCAGGAGGAAACGAAATGCGTCCCAAGAACCGCCCGTTAGCCCGTCGAGACCTGCTCAAACTCGCCGGAGGTGCGGCCACGGCGGGAGCGCTGATGGGAGCCAGCGGGTGCGGGCTGCTGGGCGGAGCGCAGCAGTCGACCGGCAACGGCCAGGTGGAGAAGACCAAGCTGCGCGTCGGCGCGCTGCCCACCGCCGAGCTCGCCCCCCTGCACCTGGCCGTGGAGGCCGGCCACTTCCAGCGCGAGGGCCTCGACGTCGAGATCGTCACCGCCTCGGACGGCGGTGCCGCGCTCAACAGCACCATCGGCGGCGACTACGACATCACCTTCTCCAGCTACGTGCCGATCTTCGCCGCGCAAACCAAGGGCGTGGCCAACCTCAAGATCGTCGCCGACTGCATGTCCGCGGTGCCCAACAGCTGCTTGATCATGTCCGGGCCGAACTCCAAGGTGCGCACCGCGCAGGACCTGGCGGGCAAGCGGATCGCGATCTCTGGACCCGGCACCATCTCGGAGCTGATGGTCAAGGCCGCGATGAAGGCCAACAACGTGCCCTACGACAAGGCGCAGCTGATGCCGCTGGGCTTCATCAACATGCCCAACGCCATCAAGACCGGCCAGGTCGACGCCGCGTTCGTCGTCGAACCCTTCCTGACGCTGGCCGCGCGCGACGCCGATGCCGTGCCGGTGCTCGACACCGCCACCGGCCCGCTCGAGGACCTGCCGCTCGGCGGCTACGTCTCCAACGCGGAGTTCACCGACAAGAACCCCAAGACGGTCGCGGCGTTCCAGCGTGCGATGACCGCCTCGGTGTCCGAGGCGCAGGACCGGGCCAAGATCGAGCCGCTGCTGCCCAAGTTCGCCAAAATCGACAAGGAAACTGCGTCCATCATCACATTGCTGAAATTGAACGCCCGCGCAGACGCCACCCGCTTGCAGCGCGTTCCTCGTTTGATGCTGGAATTCGGTTACATCAACAAGGACGTCGACGTGGCGAGCATGATCATTCAGCCGCCGCAGAGCTGATCGGGACATGACCAGAACACTCCGGGGTCTGCTCGGACTGCTGGGCTTCCTGCTGTTGTGGGAAGCCTTCAGCAGGTCCGGGCTCGTCGACCCGCAGTACTTCCCACCGCCCACGGTGGTGCTGACCAGGTTCGTCGAGCTGCTCGGCGACCCCTCCTTCCTGCTCGACCTGATCGCGAGCGTGCTGGCCTGGGCCATCGCGCTGGGCATCTCGATCGCCATCGCCGTGCCCGCCGGCCTGCTGCTGGGCAGCGTGCGGAGCATCCGGGTGGCCACCCGGGCGATCATCGAGTTCCTCCGGCCGATCCCCTCGGTGGCGCTGATCCCGCTGGCCATCGTGCTGGTCGGGTCCGGGCCGGAAACCAAGATCACGCTCGCGGTGTACGCGGCGGTCTGGCCGATCCTGTTCAACACGATCTACGCGTTGGACGAGGTCGACCCGGTGATGGTGGACACCGCGCGGTCCTTCGGCTTCGGCCGGGCCCGCACGATGTTCACCGTGCTGCTGCCCAACGCCGCGCCGTTCGTGCTCACCGGCATCCGCATGTCGGCCTCGGTGGCGCTGATCCTGGTGGTCAGCACCGAGTTCCTGGCCGGTGGCGGGTCCGGGCTGGGCAGCTTCGTGCTGGACGCCTCGACCGGCGCCGGCCGGATGGACCTGGTGCTGGCCGGGACGATCGTCGCGGGCATCGTCGGCTACCTCATCAACGAGGCGCTGGAAACGGTGCACAAGCGCGGTCTCGCGTGGAGCGCGATTGATCGGGAGGCGGTGTGATCGGCCTTCATTTTCCCGGCGTTCACAATTTCCCGGGAATTGACATCGTGAATTCACTGGAATTCAACGTCCGGCTGCGGGGTGCGCTGTGAACAAGACGCGTGGATTTCTCCGCCAATGGCTCGTGTTCATCATCGTCGTGCTGCTGTGGGAACTGGTGACGCGGCTCGCGCAGCACCCATTCTTCCCGTCGCCGAGCCAGATCCTGGCCACGGCCGGGCGGAAGTGGTTCTCCGGGCCGCCGCAGTCGCTGTTCCTGACCACCGAGGCCACCGGCGACCTGCTCGCCAGCCTCGGCCGGGTCGCCCTGGGCTGGGTGCTGGCCGCGGTCATCGGCGTCGCCCTGGGCACCCTGCTCGGCCGCTCCCGCCACCTGCTGGACTTCGTCGGGCCGCTGATGGCGTTCATGCGCGCCATCCCGTCCCCGGTGCTGGTGCCGGTGTTCATCGTGCTGCTGGGCATCGGCTCGTCGATGCAGATCACCGTGATCGTGTTCAGCGTCGTGTGGCCGATCCTGCTCAACACGGTCGACGGCGTCCGCTCGGTGGACCAGGTCAAGATCGACACCGCGCGCTCGTTCCGGATCCCCCGCGCGCAGTGGATCACCGGCGTTGTGCTGCCCGCCGCGACGCCCAAGATCTTCGCCGGACTGCGCGTTAGCCTGTCGTTGTCGCTGGTGCTGATGGTCGTCTCGGAGCTGGTCGGCTCCACCAACGGCATCGGCTACCAGCTGATGTTCGACCAGCGGCAGTTCGACTTCCCGGCGATGTGGGCGGGAATCGTCCTGCTGGGCGTCCTCGGATACGTTTTGAACACCCTGCTGCTCGTGGTGGAACGCCGTGCGCTGAGCTGGCAGCCCTCGCAGGCGTCGGCGGACCAAGTTGTCGGAGGCTGACCAATGACCCGAACGAACACGATGCTGGAAGTCTCCGGACTCGGTCACCGCTACGGCGGGGCGAACGGGCACCAGGCCATCGCCGACCTCACCTTCGAGGTCCGCACCGGTGAGCTGGCGTGCATCGTCGGCCCGTCCGGCTGCGGCAAGTCGACCATGCTGCGAGGCATCTCCGGTCTGATCAAGCCGACCAGCGGCGACGTGAAGCTGCACGGCGAGCCGGTCGACGGCGTGCCCAGCGACCTGGCCGTGGTGTTCCAGGACTACAGCCGTTCGCTGTTCCCGTGGAAGTCGGTCCGCGCCAACGTCGAGTTCCCGCTGCAGGCCCGCGGCGTCAGCCGCGCCGAGCGCCGGGAGCGCGCCGACGAGGTGCTGGAGTGGGTCGGCCTGTCGGGTGCGGCGAAGAAGTACCCGTGGCAGCTCTCCGGCGGCATGCAGCAGCGGGTCTCGATCGCCCGCGCCCTGGCCTGCCGGCCGGCGCTGCTGCTGATGGACGAGCCGTTCGCGTCGGTGGACGCCCAGACCCGCTTCGAGCTGGAGGACCTGCTGCTGCGGGTGCGCAAGCAGTTCGACAGCACGGTCCTGCTGGTCACCCACGACATCGACGAGAGCATCTACCTCGCCGACCGGGTGTTCGTGCTGTCGAAGTCCCCGGCGACCATCGTCAAGGACCTGGAGATCCCGCTCGGCAGCGAGCGCGACCAGATCACCACGCGCGAGTCGGAGACCTTCGTGCACCTGCGCAGCGAGGTGGCCCGCCTCCTCGACGTCAAGAGCGCGGGTGCCGCCCCCGCTTCGGCGGCGGAGACCACTCAGGCCATGTGAGCAGCGAAGAAGGGGCGGTCCCGGGTCGGGACCGCCCCTTCTTCGCGCCTCAGTAGAGGAAGCGCTGGCCCGGGTCGACCTTGATGTGCAGCAGGCTCGGGCCCTGCTTGCCGGCGAACTCCTCCGGGAGGGCCTGGGAGAGCTCCTCCGGGGTCTGGATGAGCTTGGCCGGGCAGCCGAGGCTGGTGGCCAGCGCGACGAAGTCGATGCCGCCGAGGTCCACGCCGGGCAGCTTGCTGCCGCCCGCGGCCTCGCCGAGCACGGCGACCGCCGCGTACCGCGAGTTGTCCATGATCACGAAGGTGACCGGGGCCTGCTCGCGCACGGCCGTCCACAACGACTGGATGCCGTACATGCTGGAACCGTCGCCCAGCAGCGCCACCGTCCGCCGCGCCGGGTCGGCCATGCCGACGCCGACCGCAGCCCCGATGCCGTAGCCCAGCGCGCCGGAGAAACCGGTGAAGAACCCGCCGTCGGTGGAGCGGACCGGGAAGTACTCGTGCAGGTCGTTGCGGTGGCTCGGCGCCTCCTCCACGACGGCCGCGTCGGCGGGCAGCTGCTCGACGATGGTGTCGAAGACGTAGGAGGCGGTCATCGGCGTGGTCGCCGCGGGCTTCTCCGGCCGCGCCATCGTCGTCGGCGCCTGCCGGTCCAGGTCGTCGAGCTGCGCGTTGACCTGCGGAACCGCGTGCGCCATCGTGCCCATCACGCCGCGCCCGGAACGGGCCCGCGCCAGCACGTCGGGATCGTCGTTGACCAGGAACAGCTCGGGCAGCGCGATCTCGGCCTCGCCCCGGTAGACGTGGTAGGTGAACGCGGGCGCGCCCCACACCACGACCAGGTCGTAATCGGAGAGCTCCTTGCTGAGCAGCCGCTGCTCGGGCTGCAGGAACCCGGCGAAGCACGGGTGGTCCTCCGGGAAGGAGCAGCGCGGCGACATCGGCGGCACGAACACGGCCGCCTTGGTCTTCTCCGCCAGCCGCACCATCTCGTCCACCACGCCGTCGGCGTCGACCGCCGGACCGGCCACGAACGCGGGCCGCCGGCAGGTGCGCAGCGCCTCGGCGAGCTCGGCGACCGCGGCCGGGTCGGGCGCGAACCCCGGGGTGCGCGGGCGCGCGGGGACCTCGACGCCGGGCTCGTCCCAGTCGTCGGCCGGGACGGACAGGAACACCGGGCCGAACGGCGGCGTCGTCGCCATCTGGTAGGCGCGCACCAGCGCGGCCGGGACGTCCGCGGCGCGAGCCGGCTCGTAGCTCCACTTCACGTACGGCTTGGGGAAGTTCGCCGCCTCGGTGGCGCCCAGGAACGGCTCGCCGAACATCAGGCTGCGGGCCTGCTGACCAGCGGTGATGATCATCGGCGTGCGGTTGCGGTAGGCGGTGAACACCGCGCCCAGCGCGTGCCCGACCCCGCCTGCCGAGTGCAGGTTCACCAGCACCGGTTCGCGGCGGGACTGCGCGTAGCCGTCGGCCATCGCGACCACCGCGGACTCCTGCAGGCCCAGCACGTAGTGGAAGTCGTCGGGCCAGCCGGTCAGGAACGGGACCTCGGTGGTACCCGGGTTGCCGAAGACCGTGGTCAGCCCGAGCTCGCGCATCAACCCCCGGGTGATGTCCCGGACCGTGCGATCCTCGCTAGCCATTTCGCCCCCGATGTCCATGTCGGTAGTGCCTCCTCGCCGCCACGATGGTCGGTCACATCACAGCAGACCGCCTTCATTAGCGGTAGTAAAGATTAGATGCCCTGGACGTCGCCGAAGCAGACGGTTTTCCGGCTGAAGACGTAGTAGCCCTCGTCCTCGCCGCAGGCGGACTCCGGATCCTGCCCGCCGACGACCTTGGTGACCTGGTCCTCCGACTTCGAGCACTCGATCTTGAGCGGCAGGACCGACTCGTCCTGCTGGAAGGGCGTCAGGCAGTCGCCCGCCTTGACGTCGAGCACGACGCAGTAGGTGGTGCCGTCGGAGTAGTTGACGTAGTCGTCGCCGCACCCGTTGAGGCCGCGACCTTCCTGGACGTCGACGACCTCGTAGTCGGAGTCGGGCGTGCCGCAGTCGGCGGCGGCCATCCGGCCACCGCGCTCGTCGATCAGCGCCATGCAGTCGCCCGCCTCGACCCGGTTGCTCGCGATCACCGCGAGCGAGACCGCGATGATGCCTCCGACCAGCAACAACGCACCGCCGATGGCGAGACCGATGATCAACCCGGTGCGCTTCTTCCGCGGCGGCGGGGGCTGCTGGTTGTTCGCGACCTGGCGCCAGAACGCGTCCGACCCCTGCTGCGGGTACTGGTAGCCCTGCGGGCCGGGGCGGCCGCCGGTGTGCCAACCGCCCGGATACGGGCCGGACTGCGCACCGTGGGGATCCGGTTGCGGTGGGTAGGTCACTGGTCCTCCGTGGTCTTGTTCGCCAGGAGCAATCTACCCAGCCGGGGAAAACACCTGGTTAGGCGGCATCCCGGCGAAGGACGAACATGAACGGCTCGGCCAGGCCGCGCAGGTCCATCGCGCACAGCAGGGTGTCGTCGTCGACCTTGCGGAACGGGTCGTGGATCGGCAGCGCGTCGTAGACCATCGCCGCCGAGGACACGCCCCGGTACTCGACCACCCGCAGCCTGGCGCGGGGTTTCGCCGTGGTCATCAACGGCATCAGCAGCCGGAACAGTTTCGCCACGACCGGGTTGTGGAGCTTGTCGGCGATGCCGAGCATGAGCCCGACCGGCATGAAGGCCGGGTTGATGCTGACCACCCGGCCACCGCGCGCCGAGAACAGCAGCGGGTGCGCGTCCTCCGGGCCGCCGAACCGCTTGCCGTACCAGCCGAAGCGCTCCAGCAGCCCGTCGAACGGGTTGCTGGTGTCGATCCCGTTGCCCCGCCAGGTCCCGGCGAGTTCCTCGACCCGCACCGGCGGCAGCGAGTCGAACAGCTCCAGCACGTCCGGCAGGGAGGCTCCCGCCTCCAGCTCCCGCAACCTCTCCCCCGCGTTCTCCACGGTCATGACGCTCCTCACAGCCGGACAAGATCAACGAAACGCTCCCACCGCACCCCCGCCGCCACAATCCCCCAACCGCCCCACCCGCGTGCGTCGTCGCCTGGGAGTTCTGGTCAGAACCGCCTGCGGTCGATGTCCTCGTCGCCGGGCAGTACTGATCAGAGCTGCCCCCTGGCGAGGCCCGCACCGAGCGGCCGATCCGGTCCGGACCCGGCGGGAGCGGTGCCCGGCGAGTGGAATACTGGACCGGGACTCCGATCGGTGGCCGCCAATTGTGCCGATCACCTGCGGAAATGCCACCCGAACCCGAGGGAGCGCTCACCTTGACCGACGGACCTCTGATCGTCCAGTCCGACAAGACGTTGCTGCTGGAGGTCGATCACGACCTCGCCGACGACGCGCGCACCGCCATCGCTCCCTTCGCCGAGCTGGAGCGCGCTCCGGAGCACGTGCACACCTACCGGATCACGCCGCTGGCGCTGTGGAACGCGCGCGCCGCCGGGCACGACGCCGAGCAGGTCGTCGACGGGCTGGTGCGCTTCTCCCGCTACCCCGTGCCGCAGCCGCTGCTGGTCGACATCGTCGAGACGATGGGTCGCTTCGGTCGGTTGCAGCTGGTCAACGACCCCGCGCACGGGCTCGTGCTGAGCTCGGTGGACCGGGCGGTGCTGGAGGAGATCCTGCGCAACAAGAAGATCATCCCGATGCTGGGCGCCCGCATCGACGACGACACCGTCGTCGTGCACCCCAGCGAGCGCGGACGCCTCAAGCAGATGCTGCTCAAGGTCGGCTGGCCCGCTGAAGACCTCGCCGGCTACGTCGACGGCGAAGCGCACCCCATCGAGCTGGAGCAGAACGGCTGGAACCTGCGCGACTACCAGCGCCAGGCCGTGCAGTCCTTCTGGGCCGGCGGCTCCGGCGTCGTCGTGCTGCCCTGCGGCGCGGGCAAGACGCTGGTCGGCGCCGCGGCGATGGCCGAGGCCGCAGCCACCACGTTGATCCTGGTCACCAACACCGTCGCGGGCCGGCAGTGGAAGCGCGAGCTGATCGAGCGGACCTCGCTGACCGAGGAGGAGATCGGCGAGTACTCCGGTGAGAAGAAGGAGATCCGGCCGGTCACCATCGCCACCTACCAGGTCATCACCCGCCGCTCCAAGGGCGAGTACAAGCACCTGGAGCTGTTCGACTCCCGCGACTGGGGCCTGGTCGTCTACGACGAGGTGCACCTGCTGCCCGCCCCGGTGTTCCGGATGACCGCTGACCTGCAGTCCCGCCGCCGCCTCGGCCTGACCGCCACCCTCGTCCGCGAGGACGGCCGCGAGGGCGACGTGTTCTCGCTGATCGGCCCGAAGCGCTACGACGCGCCGTGGAAGGACATCGAGGCGCAGGGCTGGATCGCGCCCGCCGAGTGCGTCGAGGTGCGGGTGACGCTCACCGACGACGAGCGCCTGCAGTACGCCACCTCCGAGGCCGAGGACCGCTACAAGCTCTGCGCGACCGCGCGCACCAAGGCCCCGGTGGTCAAGGCGATCCTCGACCAGCACCCGGACGAGCCGGCGCTGGTCATCGGCGCCTACCTGGAGCAGCTGCACGAGCTCGGCGAGGCGCTGGACGCGCCGATCGTGGAGGGGTCGACGAAGAACAAGGAGCGCGAGGAGCTCTTCGACGCGTTCCGGCGCGGCGAGATCAACCGGCTCGTCGTGTCCAAGGTCGCCAACTTCTCGATCGACCTGCCCGAAGCCTCGGTCGCCGTGCAGGTCTCCGGCACTTTCGGATCCCGGCAGGAGGAGGCGCAGCGGCTCGGACGGCTGCTGCGGCCCAAGGCGGAACGCAAGCAGGCCCACTTCTACTCGGTCGTCTCGCGCGACACCTTGGACACCGACTACGCCGCGCACCGGCAGCGGTTCCTCGCCGAACAGGGCTACGCCTACCGGATCGTGGACGCCGATGACCTGCTCGGCCCGGCCCTCCCGGACGCAGGGTGAGGACGAACTCCGGGTGAGCCCCGGATAGCCGTCACTCAAAAGGGGTCCGCGTTCGGCTGCTTTGCAGCTACCGTTGCGATGAACGAACGCAGCGTCTGAGCTGCAAGACACTGGAGATCGGATGGAAACCGAGCACGAACGGCCGGCGATGGGCGGTGCGCACCGCTTCGTCGGCCTCGCGGAGAACCTCGAACGCTACGCCGGCACGCCCACCGGGGCTGAGCCGCCGAACGTGCACGGCAGCAACCGCGGCTACGGTCTGGTGTTCTTCTTCCTCGAAGAGCTCCATCTGACGACGGTGATCAGCAGCGGCCTGCGGTTCCAGCCGCTGGGCGCCGAACCGGCGCAGGAGCTGGCCTGCACGGTCTACAAGGAGCAGGCCGAGGCCGCCCGCCACCTGGTCGACCTCACCTCGGAACTGCTGGTGCAGCAGCGCACCTTCCTGGTGCCCGACCAGATCATCCCGAACGAGAAGCCGCTGCTGCCGGGCACGGAGTTCCACGGCGTCCTGGCCAGCGGTCACCCCATCTTCCCGTCGGAGTTCACCCGCTTCACCGACCCGGACGGGGTCGAGCAGCTGCAGGTGTTCACCCTGCTCCCGGTCACCCTCGGCGAGCTCAACTACATCCTCGACCACGGCGTGACCTCGCTCCGCCAGCAGTGGGCCCGCTTCGAGGTCGACGTCTTCGACCTCGGCCGCCCCAGCATCGCCTGACCCCTCACAACCACAGCGACATCCCGGAGGAACCGGATTACGCCGGTAATCGGGCACCTGAATACCGGCGTAATCCGGGTTCCGACCCCACTCCCCCGCGAGGGGACACTGATTACCGCCGTAATCGGGTTCCGGAATACGGCGGTAATCGGTGCTGAACGTGGCCGTCGTCGCGTCGCCCTCGGGGGCGCGGGGTTGGGTTCGGGCTGAAAGGATTGGGGCATGGCGAGCTTTGATCCTGCGGCGTTGGATGCGGTCCGGGTGTACGCGTTGCCGATGCGCAACCGGTTCCGCGGGATCACCGTGCGGCGCGGGGTGCTGATGTCCGGGCCCGCCGGGTGGGGGGAGTTCTGCCCCTTCGAGGACTACGACGACGCCGCGGCCGTGCCGTGGTTGAAGGCCGCGTTCGAGGCCTGCGGTGAGCGGTGGCCGGAACCGGTGCGGGACCGCATCCCGGTGAACTGCACCGTCCCCGCCGTGCCCGCCGAGAAGGCGGCGCAGATCGTGGCCGGTTCCGGGTGCCGGACGGCGAAGGTCAAGATCGCTGATCCGGGCCAGTCCGCCGCCGATGACCTGGAGCGGGTGGCGGCCGTGCGCGACGCGCTCGGGCCGGGCGGCGCGATCCGGGTGGACGCCAACGCGGCGTGGGACGTCGACACCGCCATCAGCCGCATCCGCGAGCTCGACGAGGCCGCCGGTGGCCTGGAGTACGCCGAGCAGCCGTGCCCGAGCATCGAGGAGCTGGCCGCCGTGCGGCGCAAGGTCGACGTGCGCATCGCCGCCGACGAGAGCATCCGCCGCGCCGAGGACCCGCTGCGCGTGGCCGTCGCCGGAGCGGCCGACGTGGCGATCATCAAGGCGGCGCCGCTGGGCGGGGTCCGCCGGGCGCTGCAGGTCGCGGAGGCCTGCGGGCTGCCGTGCGTGGTGTCCTCCGCGGTCGAGACCAGCGTCGGACTATCGGCCCAGCTGGCGCTGGCCGGGGCGCTGCCGGAGCTGCCGTTCGCCTGCGGTCTGGGCACGATGGCGCTGCTCGACGGCGACGTCGTCGCCGACTCGCTGCTGCCCGAGCAGGGGTTCCTGCCGGTCCTCTCGAAGCCCCCGGAGCCCGACCCGGCGCTGGTCGCGGCGGCCACACCACCCGCCGACGTGCAGCGCTGGTGGCTCGACCGGTTGGGCCGGGTCGGGGCTCTCCTGCGGGACTGAGTCAGGCGGCGCGCTTGCGGGCGCGACGCTTCTTGAAGCGGCGAAGCACGACGAACGCGACGAACAGGCCGACCGCGGCCGGGGCCAGGCGCTTGAGCACCGGGGCACCCGCGGTGCCCAGCAGGTCGATGGCCTCGTCGTTGGCGGCGGGCTCGGCGATCGTGGTCGTGCTCGACGCGTCCGCGCTGGCCGGGGTGACCCGCCAGCTGGTGTCCTTCCGCGCCGAACCCACGGCAGCACCACCGGCTGCGGCCGCACCGGCCGCTGCGGCGGTGCCGTTGCCGTTCGAACCGCCCGCGCTGCTCTGGGACTCGGCCGACGTCGACTCCTGCCCGGCCGAGCCCTCGCCCGCCGGTGCCTCCTGCTCGGACTCCAGCTTCTTGGCGAGGTTGTCGGCGAACTGGTTCAGGATCTTGCCGCCGACCTCGGAGATCAGCCCGCGGCCCAGCTGAGCGGGCTTGCCGGTGACCTTGAGGTCGGTGTCGACGGTGCCGGAGGTGGTGCCGCCCTCGTCGGTCAGCTTCACCACGACCGTCGCGGCCGCGGTGCCAGCGCCCCGCGAATCCTTGCCGCTGGCGTCGATGACCAGGCGGCGGTTCGTCTCGTCGATCTCCTTGAAGACGCCGGTGCCCTTGTACAGCAGCGTGACCGGGCCGAGCTTGACCTTCACCGAACCGGCGAACTCGTTGCCCTCGGCCTTGGTGAGCGTGGCGCCGGGCATGCACGGAGCGACCCGCTCGGGATCGATCATCGCCTTCCACGCCGCATCGATCGGCACCGGAACGCTGAACGTGTGCTGCATCTCCACTGGAAGGTCCTCCTGATTGACCGTGCTCGGCTCAGGCGCAGAGCCGTCGTTGAGTCTGAAGCTATAACGCCGTCCGCCCCTCAGCCTCCCAGGCCGGACGGCGTGCCGGTAGCCCGTTCGGCGCAGCGAGGCCGGACCACCCGCCCACAAGAACGATTCGGGCCTGGCGACGATTCCTCGGAAGCGCCGCCAGACCCGAACCCCGGTGATCGCGATCAGCCGCCCGCAGCCGCCAGGACCGCGCGTCCGGTCAGCACTTCGGCGAGGTGCTCCCGGTAGTCGGCGTCGGCGCTGGAATCGCCTGTCGCGCTGGTGCCTTCGGTGGCGTGCCGAGCCGCCGCGCGGACCGCGTCGGCGGTGGCCTGCTGGCCGACCAGCGCCTGCTCCACTCCTCTCGCCCGGATGGGGATGGCGCCCATGTTGGTCAGCGCGATGCGCGCTTCGGCGATCGCGCCGCCGGAGACCCGCACGCACGCGGCGACGCCGACGATCGACCAGGCCTGGGCGACCCGGTTGAACTTCTCGTAGTGGGCGTTCCAGCCGGTCCACTTCGGCATCCGCACCTCGACCAGCAGGTCCGCCGGTTCCAGCGCGGTGGTGAAGTAGTCGACGAAGAACTCCTCGGCCGGGACGGTCCGCCGGCCGGACGGACCGGCGATGACCATCTCGGCGTCCAGCGCGAGCGCCGGCGCCGGCAGGTCACCTGCCGGGTCCGCGTGCGCCAGCGAGCCGCCGAAGGTGCCCCGGTGGCGCACCTGCGGGTCGGCGACGGTGCGGGTGGCGAGCGTGATCAGCTCGGCGTGCTGACCGACCAGCGGATCGCGCTGGACGTCGTAGTGGCTGGTCATGGCGCCGATGACGAGCTGGTCGCCGTCCTCGCGGACGCCTCGCATCTCCGGGATGCGGCCGACGTCGACGACGGTGCTCGGATCGGCCATCCGCATCCGCAGCACCGGCAGCAGGCTCTGCCCGCCGCCGAGCACCTTGGCGTCCTCGCCCGCTGCGGCGAGCGCGGCGACCGCCTCGTCGACGTTCGACGGCGCGACGTATTCGAACTGGGCCGGGATCACCGGGCACCTCCCTCGGGGTTCATGGAACCGAGTCCGCCGCCCGCCTCGGGCGCCGTCTTCCCGGACTCACGAGCGCCGGTCATCGCGCGCCACACGCGCTGCGGCGAGCAGGGCATCTCGACGTCGTTGACGCCCATCGGGCGCAGCGCGTCGACGATCGCGTTCACCACCGCCGGTGTGGAGGCGATGGTTCCGGCCTCGCCCACGCCCTTGACGCCCAGGGCGTTCGAGGTCGCGCGGGTCTCGGTGCGATCGGTGGTGAACTCCGGCAGGTCGGCCGCCGAGGGCACCAGGTAGTCGGCCAGCGTGCCCGTGGTGAGCGTGCCGGTCTCGTCGTAGACGGCCTCCTCGTAGAGCGCCTGCGCGATGCCCTGGGCGAGACCGCCGTGCACCTGGCCCTCCACGATCAGCGGGTTGATCACCGATCCGATGTCGTCCACGCACACGTACTTGCGGATCTTCACCCGCCCGGTCTCGGTGTCCAACTCGGTGGCGCAGAGGTGGGTGCCGTGCGGGAAGGAGAAGTTCTCCGGGTCGAACGTGGCGTCGGAGTCCAGGTTCGGCTCCACCCCGTCGGGCAGGTCGTGCGCGGCGAACACCGCGAGCGAGACCTCGGCCATCCCCACGCCCCGGTCGGTGCCGCGCACCCCGAACCGGCCGGCGGAGAACTCCAGGTCCTCCTCGGCGCATTCGAGCATGTGCGCGGCGATCGGCCGGGCCTTGTCGATGACCTTGTCGGCCGCCGCGACGACGGCCATGCCGCCGACGGTCAGCGACCGGGACCCGTAGGTGTCCATGCCGCGCGGCGAGATCTGGGTGTCGCCGTGCAGCACCTCGACGTCCTCGAACGGCACGCCCAGCCGGTCCGCGACGATCTGGCTCCACGCCGTCTCGTGCCCCTGGCCGTGCGGGGAGGAACCCGTGACGACCTCGACCTTGCCGGTGGGCAGCATCCGGATCGACGCGTGCTCCCAGCCGCCCGCGCCGTAGGACAGCGAGCCCAGCACCCGGGAGGGCGCGAGACCGCACATCTCGGTGAACGTGGAGATGCCGATGCCCAGCTGCACCGGGTCGTTCTCGCGGCGGCGGCGCTCCTGCTCCTCGCGCAGCGAGGTGTAGCCGAACAGCTCCATCGCCTTGTCGGTCGCGGCCTCGTAGTTGCCCGAATCGTAGGTCAGGCCCGCGACCGTGTCGTACGGGAACTCGTCGTGGGCGATCCAGTTCTTCCGCCGCACCTCCAACGGCTCCATGCCCAGCTCGGCGGCCAGCTCGTCCATCATCCGCTCGATGCCGAAGGTGGCCTCGGGACGTCCGGCGCCGCGGTAGGCGTCGGTCGGCGTCTTGTTGGTGAACACGTTGGTGCAGCTGAAGTGGTAGGCCGGGATCTTGTAGATCGAGTTGAACATCAGCGCGCCCAGGATCGGCACGCCCGGCGTGACCAGCCGCAGGTAGGCGCCCATGTCGGCGAGCAGCTCGACCTTGAGCCCGGTGATCCGGCCGTCGCGGGTGGCCGCCATCGACAGCTTCTGGATCTGGTCGCGGCCGTGGTGCGCCGAGATCATGGTCTCCGAGCGGGTCTCGGTCCACTTGACCGGGCGGCCGAGCCGCTGGGCCATCAGGAACGCGAGCACTTCCTCGGGGGTGACCTGCAGCTTCCCGCCGAACCCGCCGCCGACGTCGGGGGCGATGACGCGGATCTTGCTCTCCGAGACGCCGAGCGTCATGGCCAGCATGACCCGCAGGATGTGCGGGACCTGGGTGGCCGACCAGACTGTGATCTGCTCACCGGTCGGGTCCACGACGACCGAGCGCGGCTCCATGAACGCCGGGATCAGCCGCTGCTGCCGGAAGGTCCGCTCGACGAGCACCTCCGCGCCGGACAGCACCTGCTCGACGTCGCCGCCGGTGCCGGCCTCGGCCGAGTCGAAGGTCCACACCGCGTTGGTGTTGGTGCCCAGGTCCTGGTGGACCAGCGGCGATCCCGGTTCGATCGCCGAGGGCATGTCCAGCACGACGGGGAGGTCCTCGTAGTCGACGTCGATGGCGTCCATCGCGTCGCGCGCCTCGGCGGCCGAGCGGGCGGCGACCATCGCCACCGCCTCACCGGCGAAGCGCACCTCGTCGACGGCCATCGGCGGCGCGGGAGGGGCCTTCATGTCCTCGGTGATCGGCCACGCGCACGGCAGGCTGCCCTGGACGTCGGCGATGTCGCGGCCGGTGACGACCGCGACCACGCCCGGCGACTGCTTGGCCGCTTGGGTGTCGATCGCGGTGATCTTGGCGTGCGCCATCGGTGAGCGCAGGATCGCCAGGTGCATGGTGCCGCTGGGCGCGAGGTTGTCGGTCCAGCGCGTGCGGCCGGTGATCAGCCGCGCGTCCTCCTTGCGCTTGCGGGAACGACCGAGTTCCGGCTCTGCCACTGCGGTCATGACTGGCGACCTCCCGCGGCTTCGGCGCCGGTCCGCTCGTCGGCGGGCCTGCGCTGCATGGGCGTGTCATCGGTGTGCTCGGCGGCGGGGCCGGCGCCGGGTTCCATGCGCTGAGCGGCGTCGCGCACGGCCCGGACGATGTTCTGGTAGCCCGTGCAGCGGCAGAGGTTGCCCTCCATGCCCTCGCGCACGGCCTGCTCGTCGGGTTCGGGGTCTTCGGCCAGCAGGTCGAGCGCCTGCATGATCATGCCGGGCGTGCAGAAGCCGCACTGCAGCGCGTGGTTGTCGTGGAAGGCCTCCTGCAGCGGGTGCAGCTTGCCGTCCTGGGACAGTCCTTCGATGGTGGTCACGTCGTGACCGTCGGCCTGCACGGCCAGGACGGAGCACGCCTTCACGCTGTGCCCGTCCATGTGGACGGTGCAGGCACCGCAGTTGCTGGTGTCGCAACCGACCACGGTGCCCGTTTTGCCTAGCCGCTCGCGCAGGTACTGCACGAGCAGCGTTCTCGGTTCCACTTCGTCGGTGTACTTGGTGCCGTCGACGTTGACGGTGATGCGGGGCATGGAACGGCCTCCTCGCCAGGAGCGCGGACGTTCGGGAACACGACTATCCGCCGAGTGACGGATGTCACTCCGCTAGAGGGTCCTACTCCGTCCCGGCGAGAGCAAGAGCACTCAGTCGTGGTGGTGGATCGGTCCCTCCACGTCCGAAAGCCTCACACCGCGGCCGCCCCAGCGCAGCGCGATCAGCTCCGCGCCGATGGAAACGGCGGTCTCCTCCGGGGTCCTGGCGCCCAGGTCGAGGCCGATCGGCGAGGACACGCGGGCCAGCTCCTCCTCGGTGACGCCTTCCTCGCGCAGCCGGTTCATGCGGTCCTCGTGGGTCCGCCGCGAGCCCATCGCGCCGATGTAGCCGACGTCCATGCGCAGGGCTTCCTTGAGCACCGGGACGTCGAACTTCGGGTCGTGGGTGAGCACCATGATCGCGGTGCGCTCGTCGAGCCGCCCCTCCTCCGCCTCGTTGGCGAGGTAGCGGTGCGGCCAGTCGACGACCACGTCGTCCACGCCCGGGAAGCGGCTGTTGGTGGCGAACACCGGGCGGGCGTCGCAGACCGTGACCCGGTAGCCGAGGAACGCGCCCATCCGGGCCATCGCGGCGGCGAAGTCGATCGCGCCGAAGACCAGCATCCGGGGCGGCGGCTCGAAGGAGTTGACGAACACCCGCATGCCCTCGCCGCGGCGCTGGCCCTCCGGGCCGTACTCGATGACGCCGCTGCGGCCGCTGGCCAGCATCCCGCGGGCGTCGTCGACCACCGCGTCGTCCACCCGCGACGCGCCGAGCGTGCCGCGCACCCGCTCGCGCCAGATCAGCAGGTGGGTGCCGACCTTCGCCTGATCGGGGTGCTCGATGACGGTGGCCACCGCGACCGGCTCCTCCGCGCGCACCGATGCGGCGACCTCGTCGAGGTCGGGGAAGGTCTCGCGGTCGATCCGCTCGACGAAGATGTCGAGGATCCCGCCGCAGGTCAGACCCACGGCGAAGGCGTCGTCGTCGCTGACGCCGTAGCGGCGCAGCACCGGTTCGGAGCCCTCCAGGACCGTCGTGCCCTCCTCGTAGACGGCGCCTTCGACGCAGCCACCCGAGACGCTGCCGACAGCTTCACCCTCCTGGGTGACGAGCATCGAGGCTCCGGCCGGGCGGGGCGCGGAGCGGAAGGTGGCCACCACGGTGCCCAGTCCGACGGACTCGCCGGCCTCCCAGCGCTTGGTCAAGTCGTCCAACACGTCACGCACAGCACACCTCCACGGGCCTTCCAGGCCCTTCAAGCATCCACCTGGGCCGGTGTCAGGCGAAACCGACCGGTACGCCGGGGAGCTGCTCCCCGGTCTGGGAAAGTCTGCGAACCCATGACCAGATGTCTTCCAGCGACCTCAGGCTGTGACCGGCCACCATCCGGTCAACGTGCGGGAGGGCCGCCACAATTCCGGATTGCACGGGTTGATACCCGTCGTGCCCGGCGTGCGGGTTCGCCCAGATGACGCCGCGCGCCAGGCGGTGCAGCCTGCGCATCTGCTCGGACAGCTCGGAGGCGTCGCCGCGCTCCCAGCCGTCGGAGAAGAGCACCACCACGGAACCGCGCGCCATGCCGCGCTGGCCCCACCTGTCCAAGAACACCCGGAGAGTGTCACCCAGTCGTGTTCCGCCGGAGAAGTCGGGGACCGCGCGAGAAGCCGCCTGCAGCGCGGATTCCGGGTCGCGCTGGCGCAACTGCCTGCTCACGCGAGTCATCCGGGTCCCCAGCGTGAAGACCTCGGTGCTCACCGGGGCGCGCCGGACCACGACGTGCGCGAAGCGCAGCAGCGCATCCGAGTACGGGCTCATCGAACCCGAGACGTCGATCAGCAGCACGACCCGGCGGGCCCGCCGCGAGCGGTGCTGCTTGGGCAGGCGCACCGGCTCACCACCGGAGCGCAGCATCGCCCGCAGCGTCGCTCGGGGGCTCAGCGCCCCGCGCTTGCCCGGCTCGCGCCGCAGCGCAGGGCGCGTCGGCGGCTCCGGGCGCAGCACCGCCAGCATCCGGCGGAGGTGATCGCGCTCAGCGGCGCTGAGCTCGGTGACGTCTCGGTTGCGCAGCACCTCGGCATCGCTGGCGGCCGCCGCGAGGGGGTCCTCACCGCCCTCGCCTTCCCCGTCGGAGGTCTCAGCGCTCAACGCCGCGATCTTCGCGGGCCGAGACACCGGCTTCCCGGGCTGCTCGATCGGCATCGGCTCGGTGCTGAACCAGGTCGCGAACGCGGCGTCGTACCGGGCGACGTCGTCGGGCTCGGAGCACAGGGTCAGCCGCCCGGCCCAGTACACGCCCTCCCGCTCGTCGAGCCCGACCTGCTCCACGGCGGCCAGGAAGCTCTGCACCCGGTTCGGCCCCACGGCCATCCCCGAGTGCCGCAGCGCCCGGGCGAACCCCACCAGCCCGGTCACGGTCTCCGCCATCAACACCCCTCCCTCCGCAGCTCACCACCTGCACCGGATCTCAGTGGAACTCGTGTTGCCGACTTCCACTGAAATCGCAAACCCGAGTTCCGCTGAAATCGGGGTCCCGAGTTCCGCTGAAGTTCGGTCAGGGGGTGAGGACGCCTGCTGAGCGGACTCGTTCCGCGTCTTCTCGGTACTTGAGGACCGCGCCGAGGGTGGTGGCGGCGGTTTCGGTGTCGAGGGAGGCCGTGCCCAGGGCCTGGAGGGCCTGGGTCCAGTCGATGGCCTCGGCCACGCCCGGGGGTTTGAGGAGTTCCATCTGGCGCATCCGCTGGAGGGCCGCGGCGACCTGCTCGGCCAGCCGGGTGTCCACGCCCGGGAGCCGGCGGCGGAGGATGGCGACCTCCCGCTCCAGGCCCGGGTGCTCCAGCCAGTGGTAGAGGCAGCGGCGCTTGAGGGCGTCGTGGACCTCGCGGGTGCGGTTTGAGGTGAGGATGACGATCGGCGGCTCCTCGGCCCGCACCTCGCCGTACTCGGGGATGCTGACCGCGTACTCCGACAGCACCTCCAGCAGGAACGCCTCGAACTCGTCGTCGGCCCGGTCGATCTCGTCGACCAGCAGCACGCACGGAGCCTCCTGCAGGGCCCGCAGCAGCGGCCTGGCCAGCAGGAACCGCGGCGTGTAGAGGGAGGATTCGGCGGCGTCGGCGTCCAGCTCACCGCCGGAGGCGGCCTCCAGGGTGCGCAGGTGCAGCAGCTGCCGGGGGAAGTCCCAGTCGTAGAGCGCCTGCGCGGCGTCGATGCCCTCGTGGCACTGCAGGCGGATCAGGTTCACCCCGAGCGCCGAGGCCAGGGCCTGCGCGAGCGCGGTCTTGCCGGTGCCCGGTTCGCCTTCGGTCAGCAGCGGGCGCCGCATCCGCATCGCCAGGAAGGCCGCGGTCGCGATCCCGTCATCGGGCAGGTAACCGGTCTCGTCCAGCGCCGCCGCGACCTCGGCCGGTGATTTCATCTCGGGAGCGTCAGCCACACCCCGAGCCTATTCGACCGCACGCCGTCACCCCATAGGATGCGCCTCGGTCGATCTAGGGGTGGTTCATGAGCAGGTTCCAGGGGTTCCCGGCGCACGTGGAGAAGCACGTCGGGCGGGTTCGGGGCGCCGACAGCCGCAGCGCCGGTGGGCGCGAGCGGGCCTACAACCTCGTGTACTGCGACCACGCCGACGGCGCCCACGTGACCGTGCTGACCAGCGGGCTCCGCGAGCACACCGCCGGTGCGCCGCTGCCGCAGGAGCTGCTGTGCACGCTGCGCGCGGACCAGGAGGTCTACGCCAAGCACCTGGTGGGCGTGGTCGCCGAGCTGCTCACCGAGTCGCAGGCCCGGGTCGGCTACGGCGCGCTGATCATGAACGACCGGATCCTGCTGCCCGACACCGCGATCGCCGGCGCCCTCGCCGCCCCGCACCCCTACCTGGGCGACGAGTTCGACGTCCTGCTCGACGACGGGCAGCCGGTGCTGCAGCTGATCACCCTCGTCCCGATCACCCGGGCCGAGTCACAGCTCGTGGCCCGGTACGGCCGCGACGCGCTCTACGACCGGTGGGAGGCCCAGGAGACCGATCTGGTCGACATCTTCCGGACCGACGTCGGCAGCGGGCAGATCTGACCGGTCGGAGGCACGGACAGCTCCGGCCCTGATCACCGCAGTCCGGGCGCCTGGGCGATGAAGGTGTCGAGGACACCGTCGGCCACCAGCACCTGACCCGCGGGGCGGACCTCGGCGGGGGTGGAGTGGATGCGCTTGGCCGAGTCGACCGCCCAGCCCGCCTCGTCGAAGCGCGCCCTGGCCATGCCCTCGTCACCGGCGGCACGGGCGTCCAGGCCGTTGGCCGTGGCCAGCAGCGCCTGACCCCACTGGTCGGTCGCGGCCAGCCAGTGGTCGGTGTCGGTGACGAAGTCCCTCGGCGCCCCGGCGCGGATGCGCTCCGGCGCGTTCGCGATGAGCTGCGCGTAAGCCCGCAGGTCCTGGACCGCCGCCCGGCGGTCGCCGCCAGCCCACGCCGCGCGGAACGCGTCGAGGCGCCGGGAGAGCTCCGGAGCCGGCGGCAGCCAGGCGGAACCGTTGGCGACCGGGGCCATGTGCTCCAGGTCGAAGAACGCCAGCAGCGACTCCACCGTCGCCGGATCGGCCTGCACGCCCGGCTCGTCACCCGCGAGCCGCTTGCCCGCCAGGTACTCGGCGGCGGCCCGCCACGACCGCTGCGGGTCGAAGTGCTCGTCGTTCCAGGAGAAGTCGGCCGCGCCGATCTCCACGACCTTGCTCGCCGCCGCCTGGTTCATCGGGTTCACCACGCCACCGGCCAGCTGATCGCTGAGCCCGCGCTCGCGCTTGTCGTAGGAGCCCAGCATGATCCGGCCGCGCGAACCGTTGAAGTCGTTGACCGGGTAGTTGTCCCACAGGAACACCTTGCGGCCCCACACGGTTTCGGCCTGCTGCGCGTCGGAAACCGTGATCTGGCGCGGGATCACGCCATCACCGGTCCACATCACCAGCACGCGCGGGTCCAGCACCTCGCGGATCGCCGTCTTGTACTCCGAGTCCTCGACGTCGGAGTACTCGGTCGGCACGAACTGCAGCGGCGCCACCCCGGGGTGGGTGTCGACGAACTCGCGCTGCACCCTGTTGAGCAGGTCGGCCTGCGCCCGGCCGGCCGAGCCCTCCGAGGGACGGCCGTAGGCCTGCTCGTCACCGGCGCAGTTCCAGCGGGTGTAGGAGATGTCGTCCAGCGGCAGCGAGAAGTCGCGGACGCCCTCGTCGTACATGGCCTGCAACTTCGCCTGCAGCGCCTGGAAATCGCGCGGATCGCTGTAGCAGATGGAGTTGCCCGGCGAGAGCGCGAAGGTGAACTTCACGTGGTGCGCCCCGGCCTGCCCGATCAGCTCGCGGACCTCGCCGAGCTCCTGCTCCGGGTAGGGCTCGCGCCACTTCTCCCGGTGGTACGGGTCGTCCTTGGGCGCGTAGACGTAGGTGTTGAGCTTGACGTCACCGTAGAAGGCCAGCTGGTCCATCCGCTCCTGGTGCGTCCACGGTGGACCGTAGAAGCCCTCGATCGCACCGCGCAGCGGCATCGCGGGCCGGTCCAGCACGCCGACACCGGCGATGCGGCCGGGCGAGACGAGCTGCCGCAGCGTCTGCACGCCGTAGTAGGCACCGGCCGGGTCGGAGGCTCCGATGAACACCTCCATGTCGGTGTCCGGGCGGACCGCCAGCACGTAGGCCTCTTTCTCCATCGGCACCGGCGCGCCCATGCGCGCGTCCTGCAGACCCTTGACCACGGTCGGCGAGGTGCGCTCCCCGATCCGCACGCGCAGCGCGGCGTCCTCGGCGGGGGCACCGGGTTCGCGGACCACGACCTCGTCGGCACCGGCGAGTTCGAGCACCTGCTTGGCGAGGTCCTGGGTCTGCCGGTCCACCAGCGGGTCGACCACGACCTCGACCTTGCCGCGCACCGCGACGTCCTGGCCGAGCCGGTCGATCGACTCCGGCTGCGGCACCACCGCCGGAACACCCTCGCCGGGCAGCGCGTCGGAGCTCTGCGGGGCGGGCTCCTCAGGCTGCGGCGGGGAGTTGGTGCAGCCGGCCAAGGCCATCATCCCGGCCACGCACACCGCGAACGACCTGGCACAAGCGCGCATCGAGCTCCCCATCCACTCCAACGGTGACACCCCAGTCCAACACACCGGGGCGTGACCCGACCGGGTCACCTACCCGCCTGGCGCGAAGACGAAGGGCCGCCCCCTGGTGGGGACGGCCCTCGTCAGCTGCGGGATGGACTCAGAAGCCCATGCCACCCATGCCACCGGTCGGGTCGGCGGCCGCGGCAGCCGCGTCCCCGCCCTTCTCCGGCTTGTCCGCGACCACGGCTTCGGTGGTCAGGAACAGCGCGGCGATCGACGCGGCGTTCTGCAGCGCCGAGCGGGTGACCTTGGCCGGGTCGATGACGCCGGCCTGCACCAGGTCCTCGTACTCGCCGGTCGCGGCGTTGAGGCCGTGGCCGGAGGTGAGGTTCTTGACCTTCTCCGCGACGACGCCACCCTCGAGACCGGCGTTGATCGCGATCTGCTTGAGCGGGGCCTCGACGGCCAGCTTGACGCTGTTGGCACCGGTCGCCTCGTCGCCCTCGAGCTTGAGGCCGTCGAAAGCGGTCTGCGCGGCCTGCAGCAGAGCCACGCCACCACCGGCGACGATGCCCTCCTCGACCGCGGCCTTGGCGTTGCGGACCGCGTCCTCGATGCGGTGCTTGCGCTCCTTGAGCTCGACCTCGGTCGCCGCACCGGCCTTGATGACCGCAACACCGCCGGCCAGCTTGGCCAGGCGCTCCTGCAGCTTCTCGCGGTCGTAGTCGGAGTCCGAGCGCTCGATCTCGGCGCGGATCTCGTTGACCCGGCCGGCGATCTGCTCGTCGTCGCCAGCACCCTCGACGATGGTGGTCTCGTCCTTGGTCACCACGACCTTGCGGGCCTGGCCCAGCAGGCTCAGGTCAGCGGTGTCCAGCTTGAGGCCGACCTCTTCGCTGATGACCTGACCACCGGTGAGGATGGCCATGTCCTGCAGCATCGCCTTGCGGCGGTCGCCGAAGCCCGGGGCCTTGACGGCGACGGACTTGAAGGTGCCGCGGATCTTGTTGACCACCAGGGTCGACAGGGCTTCGCCCTCGACGTCCTCGGCGATGATCAGCAGCGGCTTGTTGGCCTGCATGACCTTCTCCAGCAGCGGGAGGAGGTCCTTGACGTTGGAGACCTTGCTGCTCAGCAGCAGGATGTACGGGTCGTCGAGGACGGCCTCCATGCGCTCCGTGTCGGTCACGAAGTACATCGAGATGAGGCCCTTGTCGAAGCGCATGCCCTCGGTGAGCTCGAGCTCGAGCCCGAAGGTGTTGCTCTCCTCGACGGTGATGACGCCTTCCTTGCCGACCTTGTCCATCGCCTCGGCGATGAGCTCGCCGATCTGGCGGTCGCCGGCGGAGATCGCGGCGGTGGCGGCGATCTGGTCCTTGGTCTCGATCTCCTTGGCGTTCTTGAGCAGCTGCTCAGCGATCGCCTCGGTGGCCTTCTCGATGCCCTTCTTCAGGGCGATCGGGGAGGCGCCGGCCGCGACGTTGCGCAGACCCTCGCGAACCAGGGCCTGGGCGAGCACGGTGGCGGTGGTGGTGCCGTCACCCGCGACGTCGTCGGTCTTCTTCGCGACCTCCTTGACCAGCTCGGCCCCGATCTTCTCCCACGGGTCCTCGAGCTCGATCTCCTTGGCGATCGAGACGCCGTCGTTGGTGATGGTCGGCGCGCCCCACTTCTTCTCGAGCACGACATTCCGGCCCTTGGGGCCGAGCGTCACCTTGACGGCGTCGGCGAGGGTGTTCATGCCGCGCTCAAGACCGCGGCGGGCGTCCTCGTCGAACGCGATCATCTTGGCCATTGCGGTGTGGTCCTCCACCTATCAGGACGCCGACGGTGCACACTGGTGCGTGCACGACGGCAGGACTCTGCTCGGCCAGGCTCGGTGCCCGCGACGGACGATCGTGCGACGGCGCCGTCATGTGGCACCGCCGGAACGACCTCACCGTCCCGACCTGGCACTCAACCCTGATGAGTGCCAGTACCGTGTTTAGCACTCACCGGGGTCGAGTGCAAGCGACCTGACGCGGGCTCACCCGTCGGCGGTCGGCACCGAGGTCGGCAGTTCCCCGGAAGACGGCGTCGAGGGCGCGCCCGAACCGCCGCCGGACGTGGCCATCGCCACGAACAGCAGCACGATCACCAGCAGGGCGACGCCCACCAGCACCGGCACGATCCACTTCGCCGCACCGCCGGACGAGGTCTTGGCGAACGACGAGGACCCGGCGGGCATCGGCGGCCGCAGGCGCACCGGCTGCTGCTGGTAGCCGGGGTAGGACTGCTGCGCGTACGGCCCGGACTGCTGGGGCACCTGCTGCGGGAACGGCTGGGACGCGGGCTGCGGCACCGGCTGCTGCGCGACGCGCGGCGGTGCCGGGGCCTCCCCCGCGGCCGGTCCGAGCGCGGTGCGGGCCGCGGCGATCAGGGCCTGGCAGCTGGCGTAGCGCTGGTCGGCGCGCTTGGCCATGCCCCGGCGGAGCACCTCGTCGATCGGCGGCGGCAGCAGCACCAGCGATCCCGGCGTCGGCGGTTCGACGCCCAGGTGACCTTGGATGACCTCCTGCACCGACCCGCCGAACGGCGGGCGCCCGGTCAAGCAGGCGAAGAGCATGCAGGCCAGCGCGTACTGGTCGGTGCGGCCGTCGACCGGCTCGCCGCGCAGGTGCTCGGGCGCGGCGTAGGTCGGCGAGCCCAGGAAGTCGCCGGAGGAGGTGCGGTGGCCGGTGGCGCCCCGGCGGGTCAGCCCGAAGTCAGCGAGGTAGACGTGCTCGTGCGCCGACTCGCGCGAGGTGACCAGCACGTTCGCCGGCTTGAGGTCGAGGTGCACCAGACCGCGCTCGTGCAGCATGTCCAGCGCCTCGGCGATCTGCCCGAGCAGCTCCAGGGTGCGCTTCGGCGAGATCGGCCCCTCGGAGATCAGCCCCGCCAGATCGGTGCCCTCGACCAGCCGCATCGCGATGTACAGCAGGCCGTCGACCTCGCCGAAGTCGTACAGCGGCACGATGTTGGCGTGGTCGATGGCCGAGGTGTTGCGGGCCTCGTCGACGAAGCGCTCGCGGAACTCGGAGTCGCCGGTGATGTGCTCCCCCATCACCTTCAACGCGACCTTGCGGCCGAGCCGGACGTCGGTGGCGCGGTACATCACGCTCATCCCACCGCGACCGAGCACGCCGTCGATCTTGTAGTGGCCGAGCTTCCGACCGGTCAAATCATCCGACACACCCGGCAGCGTAGTCGCCGCGAGTCGCGCACGTGCGCAGGTTTCGGGGACTCCGCGCGCTGCGGCCCGGTTCTCCTGGTTCGGAGAACCGGGCCGCACGACGACCTGGTGCGAAGTTCTTGTCAGACCTTGCGAACGCCGTCGGCTTGAGTTCGGCCATCACGGCCGGCTTTCACCTCGAATTCGACCCGATCTCCCTCGGAAAGGGTGCGGAAACCAGACATGTTGATCGCGGAGTAATGGACGAACACATCGGATCCACCGTCCGTCGCGATGAATCCGTAGCCCTTCTCCGAGTTGAACCATTTGACCGTGCCGACCGCCACGGCGTCCTCCTCAAGAAAATGTGATGCACGACGCTAGCGCCGCTGGAGCATCGGCCACACTACTCCGGAAAATCGGGCTCGTCGCGGGTTCGGCAATACGACTTTTCCGTTAAACGCTGGGCCGAACGGGTGGCCGCTCCGGCCACGTTGCGTCATCGAAGGGAGCTAATTCCCCCGAGTGTCGCAATCGTTTTCCACTCCCGGCGAAAAACGGTGACGAAGTCGCACCCGATGAAACGCGGGCGCAACGCCGAACATGCGGATGGATCAGACCAAAGGCTCCCGAACACCATTCGCGATTGTTCCGAACGACGATGTCAGGAACGCGCGCCGAAGCCATTCGCGCGAAGCCAGCCGACCAAGCCGCGCGGATTCCGGGTCTGGGTCAGCACCTGTCCCGGACCGGCGAAGTCGAAAACCAGGCCCTCGCCGCTCTTGAGCGACTGCGCCACGCCCTGGTTCATCTGCCGCAGCTGGCTCTGCACCGTGTCGGCGTAGGCGACCACGTGACCGGTGTCGATCGTGACGTACTCGCCGGGCTGCAGCGTCACCACGTCCAGCGCGCCGTAGCAGGCCACCACCGCCGAACCGTGCCCGCTGAGCCGGGTGAGGAAACCGCCCTCACCGCCGAAGAGGTTCTGGAAACCGCCCCACTGCGCCTCCACCTGCACCGTGCTCGCCGAGGCCAGCCAGTTGCCCTTGGTCACGCACCAGCCGACCCGGCCGTCGAGCTCCAGCACGTTGAGATCACCGGGCAGCGTCGGCGCCACGTCGACCCAGCCGCCCTGCTGCGGCGCGGTGTAGGTCGAGACGTAGAACGACTCACCGCCCAGCGCGGAACGGGCCAGCGACTTGAGGAACCCGCCCTGCGCACGCGCCTCGACGGTCACGCCGTAGCTGGTGGCCAGCATCGACCCGGACTCCACCCGCACCGGCTCCCCCGGCGCCAGCATCAGCCGGGCGACCCCGTACGACGGCGTGTGACGAGTACGGACCTGCACAGCACAACCCCCTTCGGGTCCCCCACCGCTCGGCGCGGGCACGGCGATTCTACGAAGGCCGCTCCCGACCCCGGAAAGTCCGCGCCCCCGGCGGGAAACCCGCACCCCCGCGGAGAAGACCGGCATTGTGCCATCCGCTCGCGCGCGAGCAATCCCACGCCGATGGCGACAGCGCGGGTGCCGATGACAGATGATGCGTGGCGTGTCGTCCAACAACCCCGCACACGAGCTGACGTCGGTCGCCGATCACCGCGCGAAGGTCGCCTCGCTGCTGACCCGCACGCCGGTCGAAACGCGCCCGCTGGAGAACTGCCTGGGTCTGGCGCTGGCCACCGATCTGGTCGCGCCGATCTCGCTGCCGCCGTTCAGCAACTCCGCGATGGACGGCTACGCGGTCCGCTCGGTCGACCTGACCGAGGCCGCCCAGGACGCGCCGGTGAAGCTGCCGGTGTCCGAGGACATCCCGGCCGGCCGGGTCGACGTGCCGCCGCTGCAGCCCGGCACCGCGCACCGGATCATGACCGGCGCCCAGCTGCCCCCGGGCGCCGACGCGGTCATCCCGGTGGAGCGCACCGATGCCGGCACCGGCACCGTGGCGCTGTTCGGCTCGGTGCAGCCGGGCGCGCACGTCCGCCGAGCGGGCGAGGACGTCGCCGAGGGGACCACGGTGCTCACCGCGGGCACCCGGCTGGGCGCCGCGCAGCTGGGCGTGGCCGCCGCCGTCGGCGTCGCCGAGCTGGCCGTGCACCGGCCGGTGCGGGCGCTGGTGCTGTCGACCGGGTCGGAGCTGGTCGCACCGGGCGAGGAGCTGCAGCGCGGGCAGATCTACGAGTCCAACGGGCTGATGCTGGCCGCCGCGGTGCGCGAAGCCGGTGGCGAGCCGACGCTGCTGCGGTTCGTGCCCGACGACGTCGACGCCTTCCACGCGACCCTGCAGGACCACCTGGACTCCGCCGACCTGCTGCTGACCTCGGGCGGGGTCAGCGCCGGGGCCTACGAGGTGGTCAAGGACGCCCTCGCCGGCAACGGCGTGGAGTTCGCCAAGGTCGCGATGCAGCCGGGGATGCCGCAGGGCTGCGGCCGCTACCGGGACGCGTTCGCGGTGGTCACGCTGCCCGGCAACCCGGTGAGCTCGATGGTGTCGTTCGAGGTGTTCGTGCGCCCGGCGATGCTGGCCGCCGCCGGGCACGCCACGACCTCGCGGCCCGCGCGGCAGGCCGTGCTGGCAGAAGCGTTGACCGCGCCCGCGGGCAAGCGGCAGTTCCGGCGCGGGGTGTTCGACCCGGCCACCGGGCAGGTCAGCCTGCAGGGAGCACCCGGTTCGCACCTGCTCGGCAGCCTCGCGAAGGCGAACTGCCTGCTGGCGATTCCGGAGGACGTGACCGGTTTGCCCGCTGGGTCCACAGTGGACGTGGTGTTGCTGGACTAGATCAAGTCGATATCGCTTGTCACACCGTTGTTGACGGTTGGACTTGCAGTCGCGAAGACTGCGAGCCCGACCTTCCGCTTCCCCTCCGGAGTTTTGCACGTGCGTGGCCCCTGGCGCGCCGCCTTGGCGCTGGCGTTGCACATCGGTTTCTTCGTCGTGTCCCTCGGCCTGGTCGCCGGCCTGCTGATGCTGGCAGGCATGACTTTCCGCCGCGACACCGTCGGAGGGCTGAAGGTCGCCTTCGCCGCCGTCGTCGTCGGCGCGATCCTGGTCATCGGTTTGCGCGCGGTGCTGCGCAACCGGGTCCGGCCGCGCGGCGTCCCGGTGGACCGGGTGAACCAGCCCAACCTGTGGCGCACCATCGACCAGCTCGTCGACGCCACCGATTCCCCGCTCCCCGACGAGATCCGCATCACCTCCGAGCCGCGCGTGACCGTCCGCGAGGACACCGCGCTGCTCGGCCTGCGCACCCGAACCCGCTACCTGGAGATCGGGTTACCGCTGCTGGCGGCGCTGACCACCGCCGAGCTCGGGGCTTCGCTGGCGCATTCCGTCGGCAGGCTCACCGGCCGCAGCAGGCTCGCCGTGACCGCGCACCGGGTGCTGGCCAGCGTCCAGCGCACCACCGACGGGCTCACCACCGGCCCGGTGAAGTGGCTGTTCGCCGGCTACGCGCGGGTGTTCACCGCGATCGCGTCCACCACCACCAAGGAGCTCGTGCTCGCCGGGGACGCCGCCGCGGTGCGCGTCTCCGGCAAGCGGACGGCGGTGATGGCGCTGCGCAAGTCCGTGGCGGTGGAGCTCGGCTGGCGGGACTACACCGACGAGTACCTCAGCCTGGCCGCCACCATCGGCCACGCCCCCGACGTGCTGCTGGGCTTCCGCAGCTTCATGGACCACCCCGCGCGCAAGCCCGCGCTGGCCGAGCGCGCCAAGCAGGCCATCGCCGAGGAGCGCGGCGAACTGCCGGTGCGCGCCCGGGTCGAGCTGATGAAGCGGCTCTCCTCCGCCGACAAGGAGGTCGACGAGCGCCCGGCGTTCGCGATCCTGCGCAAGCCCCGCAACGCGGTGCCCGAGCTGGAGGACCGCCTGCTGGTGGACTCGCTCGGCCCTCGGATGCCGTGGCCGGAGGTCGTCCGGCAGGCCGGCGCCGCGCAGGCCGCCGAGAAGGCCGCGCAGCTCAGCGCCGCCGCGCACCAGTGCGGGCTCGGCGTGGACGCGACGATCCAGGGGTTCCTCGCGGCCATCCACCGCGGCCACGGCCGGGACCTGATCAACCCGGTGCTCAACCCCGGCCTGCACCCCTCGACGATCGACCGGGCCGCCGAGGACACCCTCACCGAGCTGCTCGGGTGCACCGTCGTCGACGCGCTGATCTGCGCCCGCCGCGCGCACCACGAGCTGGACTGGGGCGGCCCGCCCGGGGTGCGGCTGGCCAACGGCCGCCCGCTGGACCCGGACCGGCTGGTCCGCCCGGCCGTCGCCGACCCGCGGCTCATCCCCGGCCTGCACCGGGTGCTGGTCGACCTCGGCGTCCCGCTGCACCACACCCGCGAGCCCGCCGAGGAACCCGAGCCGACGCTGGCCGGCATCGTCAGCCCCGTGCAGTGCTCGGGCGAGGCCTACGACCTGCTGGTCACCGACCGGGGCCTGCTGCTGCTCCCCAGCGACGCCAGCGCCGCGAAGCGCCTGCTCGCCGGCACGCTCGCGATGCTCCGCGAGGCCGAGGAGGAGCAGCTCAGCGAGCTGGCCTCGCGCCCGATCATCGACCTGCGGGACCGCCCCGGAGCGCAGTGGGTGGACAGCCGCGACGTCGCCAGCGCGCGGCTCGACCAGGACAAGACCGGCTGGGTGCTGGCGCTGGACCTCTACCTGGACGAGTACGCGATGTCGACGCTGGACGAGGTCAGCGTGGCCGCAGGCCGCGACGAGGGCGTCTCGGTGCTGAGCCTGCGCAGCACCGCCGACGGCGTCGAGCACGGGGACCCGTACCACGGGCTGGCCGAGCTGATGGGCGCCCGCATGGAGCTGGACGAGCCCGCCCTGTCCCTGGACTGAGGCGCAGAACAAAGAGGCCGTTCAGCGCCTCCCCGTAGGCGCCGAACGGCCTCTTTGATATCGGGTCCGTGCGCCCCCCGACGGCGCACGGCCCTCTTTTCGCGGTCCGCGACACCTGGCAAGCGAAGGTGCCGTTCCCGGACACGAAGGAGATGCACTGATCAACGTTTCGTGACGCGGTTTCTAGTGTAATTGAGTTCACAGCTTGTCCGTAGCCGCTATCGGAGGACGTTGGCGACGCATTTGGTGACTCCGCGTCAACAAAACGCCAGCTAGCCCCACGACAGGATGGCGGACATGTCGGGGACGGAAGAGGGGTCGCAGCGCGTTGCGCGGGCCAGGTGAGGAGTGGGCCACACCTCCCGCCGTTCACCCGTCCGTGTGACTCCAGCCCTGCTTGGCTGTAGCATCTCCGCCACGAGATACGTGCAGGTCAGACGCGTTGCTCTTGATCAACTGTGGCCCCTCGGCACAGCGGAGACGGGGCGTCCGCGATGCTGTACGTCAACGGCGCAGGCAGGACTACCGCGCCGCGCTGACATGACCTCCGACGCAGGGGCGCGACCACCTAGATGAGCAGCACCCAAGAGAACCCGCTGGCGCACCTGATCGCGCTGGCCAAGGACACCGTTCCGCCGATGCACCCGGCAGGCAGGCCGTTCGTCATCGGTGCCGCCGTCGCCACGCTGGTGCTGCGCCGCATCTGGCGCCCGCTGGGCGCGGTCGGCGCCGTGCTCACCGCCTGGTGCGCGTGGTTCTTCCGAGAGCCCGCCCGCACCACCCCGACCCGCGAAGGCCTGGCCGTGGCCGCCGCCGACGGCGCCGTCGCGCACGTCGAGAGCGCCGTCCCGCCCGCCGAGCTGGGCCTCGGCGATGCGCCGATGACCCGCATCAGCACCTTCCTGACCATCTTCGACGTGCACGTCCAGCGCGTCCCGGTCAGCGGCAGGATCGACAAGATCGTCTACCGGCCCGGCAAGTTCCTCTCCGCCGACCTGGACAAGGCCAGCGAGGACAACGAGCGCAACTCGATGGCCCTCCGCACCGAGGACGGCACCCGCGTCGCCGTCGTGCAGATCGCCGGGCTCGTCGCCCGCCGCATCGTCTGCGAGGTCGCCGAGGGCGACACCGTCACCGCCGGTGCCACCTACGGCCTCATCCGGTTCGGCTCGCGCGTGGACCTCTACGTGCCCGCCGACAGCAAGGTCCTGGTCGAGCCCGGCCAGCGCACCATCGGCGGCGAAACGCCGCTGGCCGAACTGCCCAGGGGGAAGCGCGAACGATGAGCATGCGGACCACCCCCGGCGTCCGGCTGCTGCCCAATGCGATCACCGTGCTGGCGATGTGCGCCGGCCTGTCGGCGATCCAGTTCGCCCTCAACGGGCAGCTGGACTTCGCGATCGGGTCCGTCGCCGTCGCCGCGGTGCTCGACGGCCTCGACGGCCGGATCGCCAGGCTGCTCGACGCCACCTCCAAGATGGGCGCCGAGCTGGACTCGCTGGCCGACGCGATGTCCTTCGGCGTCGCCCCGGCGTTGACCCTCTACGCCTGGCACATGCAGGACAACCGGGCCGGCTGGGTGGTGTCGCTGATCTTCGCGGTCTGCATGGTGCTGCGGCTCGCGCGGTTCAACACGCTGCTCGACGACGCCGAGCAGCCGCCGTTCGCCAAGGAGTTCTTCGTCGGCGTGCCCGCCCCGGCCGCGGGTCTGCTGGCGCTGCTGCCGCTCGCGCTGACCGCGCACTTCGGCTACCCGGGCTGGTGGGCCAACCAGCCGGTGGTGATGGTGTGGATGGTGCTGATCGCCGCGCTGGCCGTCAGCCGGGTGCCCACGCTGTCGCTGAAGACCGTCAAGGTGCCGCCGAAGCTCGCCGCTCCGCTGCTGGTCGGCGTCGCGCTGCTGGCCGCGCTGGTGGTGGTGTTCCCGCTGATCTCGCTGGCCATCGCGATGGTGCTCTACCTGCTGCACATCCCCTACGCGGTCTACCGCTACCAGTGGCTGTCGCAGCACCCCGAGGCCTGGGACGCCGCCCCGCGCGAACGCCGCGCGATCCGCCGCCGCAACCAGCGCCGCCTGGGCATCCGCCCGCCGCTGCGGCGCAGCATGGCTGGGGCGGCGCGACGCGTCCGCCTGCCCCGCCGCCCCACCGAGCCGGGGCACCCCCGCCGCAGCTGGCGCCGCCTGGAGCTCCGCCGCAACCGCGACGACTACTGAGTCCTCCGGTCCGTTGACGACGTCGCGCTCGGCCTTCAGCCGCTAAGGTCGGCGGGGTGGCTTCGATCAGCTTGACCGCGCGCGTGTCCACCTCCGCCCGCGACACCCGGCGCGGCGTCGTGCGACTGCACCCGGAGGTGCTCGACGCGCTGGGGCTCCGGCCGTGGAGCGCCGTGCGGCTCACCGGAGCGCGCGAGACCGTCGCGCTGGCCGCCGCCGCGGAGCGGACCTCGCCGACCGGGTTCCTGCTGCTCGACGACGTCGCGCTGCTCAACCTCGGGGTGACCGAGGGGTCCTCCGTCGCCGTGGCCCCCGCCCAGGTGGAGGTCGCCAAGCGGGTCGGGATCACCGGATCGCGGATGGCGCGAGCGACGGTGTCACCGGAGACGGCACGGCTGGCGCTGACCGGCAAGGTCTTCTCGCTCGGCGACGCGGTGTCGCTGCTGCCGCAGGACCTCTCCCCCGCCTCCTCGTCCCGCGCGGGTGAGGTCCGCAGGCAGATGTCCGCGGCGATCGGCTTGACCTGGACCAACGAGCTCATCACGATCGCCGCCACCGAACCGGCCGGAGCCGTGGCCGTGCAACCGTCCACGGTGGTCGAATGGCGGGACGGTGCGCCCGCACGAGAAACCCCCGCCGCACCGGAGGAGACCGCTGCTCCCGAGGCGCGCCCCGACGTGCCGGTGGCGGACCTGGTGGGTTCGCGCGACACCGCGCGCCGGCTGACCGAATGGCTGCGCCTGGCCTTCGACCAGCCCGAGCTGCTGCGCAGGCTCGGCGCCGAACCGCGGCTCGGCGCGCTGATCAGCGGCCCGCCGGGGGTGGGCAAGGCGACGCTGGTGCGCGCGGTGTGCGCCGACGTCGGCGCCGAGCTCGTCGAGGTCGCCGCCCCCAGCATCGCCGCGCTGGAGGCGCGCACCGCGGCGTCCCGCCTGCAGCAGGCCGTCGACCGCGCCACCGCCGCGGCGGGCAACCGGGTCCTGCTGATCACCGACGTCGAGGCGCTGCTGCCGGAGTCCGACCCGCCGCCGCTGGCCACCGTCGCGCTCGACGCGATCCGCGGCGCCATCGGCCACGACGCGCTGGCGGTGATCGTCACCAGCGCCAACCCGCAGTCGGTCGATCCCCGGCTGCGCGAACCCGGCCTGGTCGACCGCGAGCTCACCATCGGACTGCCCGACGACACCACCCGCGCCGACCTGCTCGGCGTGCTGCTGCGCGGGGCGCCGCTCGAGGAGGACGTCCGGTTCGCCGAAATCGCCGAGCGCACACCGGGTTTCGTCGTCGCCGACCTGATCGCGCTGTGCCGGGAGGCCGCCTTGGGCGCCGCGCTGCGGCACCGCGACGCCCCCGCCGACCCGCGGATCTCCCGGCAGGACCTGCTCGACGCGCTGTCCTCGGTCCGACCGATCTCGATGTCCACGTCGGACAACCTGCAGACCGGCGGGCTCACCCTCGACGACGTGGGCGACATGACCGAGGTCAAGCAGGCCCTCACCGAGACCGTGCTGTGGCCGCTGCAGTACCCGGATTCGTTCACCCGCCTGGGAGTCGATCCGCCGCGCGGCGTCCTGCTCTACGGGCCGCCGGGCTGCGGCAAGACCTACCTGGTGCGCGCGCTCGCGGGCAGCGGACGGCTCAACGTGCTCACCGTCAAGGGCGCTGAGCTGATGGACAAGTGGGTCGGCGAGTCCGAGCGCGCCGTCCGGGAGCTGTTCCTGCGCGCCCGGGGCGCTTCGCCCGCCCTGGTGTTCCTCGACGAGGTGGACGCGCTGGCCCCGCGACGCGGCCAGTCCTCGGACTCCGGCGTCGCGGACCGCGTGGTCGCCGCGCTGCTCACCGAGCTCGACGGCGTCGAGCCGATGCGCGACGTCGTCGTGCTGGCCGCCACCAACCGGCCGGAGCTCATCGACCCCGCGCTGCTGCGCCCGGGTCGCCTGGAACGCCTCGTCTACGTCCCGCCGCCGGACGCCGACGCCCGCCGAGCGATCCTCGCCGCAGCGGTCAAGAACACCCCGCTGTCCGACGACGTCGACCTCGCGTCCCTGGCCGGAGCCCTCGAAGGCTACTCAGCCGCCGACTGCACGGCCCTGGTCCGCGAGGCCGCCCTCACGGCCATGCGCGAATCCCTCACGGCCACCGAGGTGACCGCCACCCACCTCACCGCGGCCCGCAAGGCGGTGCGCCCCTCGCTGGACCCCGCCCAACTCGAAACCCTCGCCAACTACGCCAGCACCCACCAGTGACCCAGGGGAGTCGAATTTCGCGCGAAGTTCGAGCCCGAACTCCAGCACTCGAATTTCGCGCGAAATTGGAAACCCCCAGATCAGAGCACTCCGGGACGCGGGTTGCCCAGCCTGCGGGGATGAGACGAGAGCCGGGTTCGAACTTCGCGCGATATTCGAACCCGATCGTCGAGAGTCGAACTTCTCGCGAAATTCGAGTGGTCACTTGCCGACCGAGGGGCCCTTGTAGTCGTTGGTGATGATGGCGATCAGGCCTGGCGTGGCGTCCTGTATCCCGTCGAAGCGGGCGTCGGCGCGGGCGCCGATCCGCGCGGCGAGCTCCTCGGCCTGCCGCTCCTCGTCGGTGCCCGGCCGGAAGTAGACCGTGGTGGTCGGGATCTTGCCCGCCGAGTAGTTGCCGACCTCGGGCACCTGGTACCCGGCCTTGCGGAGGTCCTCGGCGGCCCGGTGCGCCAGCCCGGAGATCGTCGAGTTGTTGTAGACCCGCACGATGATCTGCTCGCTGCCCTTGCCGGAGCCGACCGGGATGTCCTGCGACTGACCGGAACCCGGGGCCTGGACGTTGCCGGAGCCAGGCTGGGTGGTCTGCGGCGGCTCGGCCACCGGCGGCTGCACCGCCGGGGGCTGGACCGCGGGCGGCTGCACCGGCGGTGCGACCGGCGGCGGGGCGACCTGGGACGGGGCGGGTCGCGGCGACTGGACCTGCGAGGTGGGTTCCTGCGGCAGCGGCTGGGCGGTGTCCGAAGACTCGCCGGACATCAGGGTCACGGTCCCGAACACGGCCGCGAGCACGCCGACCCCGATCAGACCCAGGCCGATCAGCTTGGCCCCGCCGGGCCCGCCGGACGGTTCCCCAACACTCATCAGTGCAACTCGATTCCCAGTCGTTGAGCGGCCCTCGCGCGCTGCCGTGCCGCCCGTGCCTTGCGCAGTCTCTTGATCAGCATAGGGTCCGCGCGGAACGCCGCGGGAGAATCCAGCAGCGTGTTGAGCAGTTGGTAGTACCGCGACGCGGACATGTCGAACAGTTCCCGGATCGCGACGTCCTTCTTGCCCGAGCGCTTCCACCACTGCGCTTCGAAGGCGAGGATCCCGAGGTCCCGATCCGTCAGCTCCCGATCGGCCGGGGCCGGTTCTCCCCCGGGCGGTTCGACGATCCGCTCGATGGGCTGGGTGATCGGGTCGGCCAGGTGCAACCGCCGCCGCTCCGGTGCGGGCGCGCGCCCGTGCGTGCGCGCGAGTTGTTCGCACTGACGGGCGATCTCCTGCGCGGTCAGCATCTGGGCGGCGTCCATCCGACTCCTCGCCTCGCGATTCGGTCGCGGAGAATCACACGGCTGTCATTCCCGGCTCAATTGAACCATGCCTCGATCCGGACGGGGAGCCGATCGCACCCCCGGTTCGCGCGCAAGAGCGCCCCGGGTACCTCACCTGCGGGGCCGATAGAGTCCGCGCATGGCTGTTCACCCCATCCGCGTCTACGGCGACCCCGTGCTGCACAACCCGACTCGCCGGGTGGAGCACTTCGACGAGGAGCTGCGGACCCTCGTCGAGGACATGTTCGAGACGATGGCCGCCGCCAACGGGGTCGGGCTCGCAGCCAACCAGATCGGCGTCGACCTGCGCCTGTTCGTCTACGACTGCCCGGACGACGAGGGCGTGCAGCACCGCGGCCTGGTGGTCAACCCCGAGCTGACGACCTCGGAGGTCCCGGAGACGATGCCCGATCCGGACGACGACTGGGAGGGCTGCCTGTCGGTGCCGGGTGAGTCGTACCCGACCGGCCGGGCGAGCTGGGCGAAGGTCACCGGGTCCGATGTGGACGGAAAGCCGGTGGAGGTCGAGGGAACGGGGTTCTTCGCACGCTGCCTGCAGCACGAGACCGACCACCTCGACGGCTACGTCTACCTGGACCGGCTCACCGGCAGGCACGCCCGGGCGGCGAAGAAGATGATCAAGCGCAACGAGTGGGGCGTTCCCGGCCTGAGCTGGGACCCGGCGGAGATGGGCGACCCCTTCGCCGAGTGAGGGTGCCGCCGTCCGGATAAAGCTGTTGTCCTCGACCACCTTCACCCCGTAACCTCGGGCACTGCACAAATCAATCCGCGGGAGCTCGCACCAACAGCGGGCTGAGAGGGCGGCTGGAGAACTCCGGGGCCGCCGACCGCACGAACCTGACCGGGTAATGCCGGCGTAGGGAGTGGACGGCAGTGGCCGACGTGTATCCGAACGCATCCGGAATCACCACGGGACCCATCGAGGGATCCCGAAAGGTCTTCAGCAGCACCGAATCCGGGCTGCACGTGCCGTTCCGCCGCATCGAGCTGACCAACGGTGAGCACCTCGACGTCTACGACACGTCGGGGCCGTACACCGATGACGCCGCCACCGTGGACGTCCACAGTGGTCTGGCTCCGACGCGCGCGGGATGGCGGGACGGACGCGAGCACAACACCCAGCTGGGCTGGGCGAAGGCGAGCGTGATCACCCGCGAGATGGAGTACATCGCGCACCGCGAGGGGGTTTCGCCGGAGTTCGTCCGCGACGAGGTCGCCTCGGGCCGCGCGGTGATCCCGGCGAACCGGTGCCACCCGGAGAGCGAGCCGATGATCATCGGCAAGAACTTCCTGGTCAAGGTCAACGCCAACATCGGCAACTCGGCGGTCACCTCCTCGGTCGAGGAGGAGGTGGAGAAGATGGTGTGGGCGACCCGCTGGGGCGCCGACACCGTGATGGACCTGTCCACCGGCAAGCGCATCCACGAGACCCGCGAGCGCATCCTGCGCAACTCCCCGGTGCCGATCGGGACCGTGCCGATCTACCAGGCGCTGGAGAAGGTCAACGGCGACCCGGCCTCGCTGACCTGGGAGATCTACCGCGACACCGTGATCGAGCAGTGCGAGCAGGGCGTGGACTACATGACCGTGCACGCCGGCGTGCTGCTGCGCTACGTGCCGCTGACCGCCCAGCGCGTCACCGGCATCGTCTCGCGCGGCGGGTCGATCATGGCAGCCTGGTGCCTGGCGCACCACCGGGAGAGCTTCCTGTACACGCACTACAGCGAGCTGTGCGAGATCCTGCGCGCCTACGACGTGACGTTCTCGCTGGGTGACGGGCTGCGGCCGGGTTCGATCGCCGACGCCAACGACCGCGCCCAGTTCGCCGAGCTGGAAACCCTCGGCGAGCTCACGCACATCGCCCGCGAGCACGACGTGCAGGTGATGATCGAGGGCCCGGGTCACGTGCCGATGCACAAGATCGCGGAGAACGTGCGGCTGGAGGAGGAGCTGTGCGGTGAGGCGCCGTTCTACACGCTCGGTCCGCTGACCACCGACATCGCGCCCGCCTACGACCACATCACCTCCGGCATCGGCGCAGCGATGATCGCCCAGGCCGGTACGGCGATGCTCTGCTACGTCACCCCGAAGGAACACCTCGGCCTGCCGAACCGGGACGACGTCAAGACCGGCGTGATCACCTACAAGATCGCCGCGCACGCCGCCGACCTGGCCAAGGGCCATCCGCGCGCCCAGGAGCGCGACGACGCGCTGTCGCAGGCGCGCTTCGAGTTCCGCTGGACCGACCAGTTCAACCTGTCGCTGGACCCCGACACCGCTCGGGCCTTCCACGACGAGACGCTGCCCGCGGAACCGGCGAAGACCGCCCACTTCTGCTCCATGTGCGGCCCGAAGTTCTGCTCGATGAAGATCACCCAGGACGTCCGCAAGTACGCCGAGGAGCACGGCCTGACCAGCGTCGAAGCCATCGAGGCGGGCATGGCCGAGAAGTCCGAGGAGTTCACCCGCACCGGCGGCGAGGTCTACCTCCCGATCGCGGCCAACGACTGACACCACGAGGG
The DNA here is from genome assembly GCF_035320975.1 of Saccharopolyspora mangrovi. Taxonomy (NCBI): domain Bacteria; kingdom Bacillati; phylum Actinomycetota; class Actinomycetes; order Pseudonocardiales; family Pseudonocardiaceae; genus Saccharopolyspora; species Saccharopolyspora mangrovi. Next base: position 58,544 of record NZ_JAWLNX010000012.1, read on the forward strand.
GCGACTCCGGGCGGAGTCGCCCCTCACGTCAACGGCACGCTCCGCCGCACCAGGTAGGAACGACCGGACGGGGCGGAATGCAGGTACGACATCGGACCTTCCTCCGCGAAGAGGTCGACGAGGATGAAGTGCGGAACGCCGGCCAGCGCATATCTCGCCGGCTTGGTCGTGCGATCGACGTCGGCCGTCCGCTTCGAGGTGACCTCGACGGCGAGCAGCAGGCATCGCGCCGGAGCCGGGTAGTCCGCCTCGCGCAGCCAAGCACGCGGGACCACTGCGATGTCGGGAACGAAGAGACACCGCTCCTGCGGGATCTGCACGGCCAAGGCCTGGAAGACACCCCAGTCGCCCGGCGTCGCCCGAACCAGGTACCGGTGCAGCAGGTTGATGATCACGCCGTGAGTCGAGTCATCCGGCGGCGCCACGACGACGGTCTCGTCGATGATCTCGGCGCGCCAGGCCTTGTCCGGCAGGTCCAGGGTCTTCCACGTGCCGATCAGATCCGCCCAGGTCGTGTAGGACGTCAGCGAGACCTCGTCCATGGTTGAACACCCTCCGCAGTCATTCGATGCGGAGAGCACTCGACGTAGCATTTCGGGAATGCATGAGATGACCGCTCCGCCCACCGCGCTGACGATCGCCGGTTCGGATTCCGGTGGTAGCGCCGGGATGCACGCGGACCTGCGGACCTTCTTCGCCTGCGGGGTGCACGGCATGACCGCCGTGACGGCGGTGACCGTGCAGAACACCACGGGCGTGTCCGGCGTGGTGGAGGTCCCGGCGGAGACCGTGGCCGCGCAGATCGACGCGGTCGCCTCCGACATCGGCGTCGGCGCGGCCAAGACCGGCATGCTGGCCTCGGCGGCCACCATCGACGCGATGCTGGCGGCCTGCGACCGGCACGGCATCGGCCGGGACGGCCGCACGCCGTTCGTCGTCGATCCCGTCGCCGCGGCGCGCAGCGGGGAGCCGCTGCTGCACCCCGACGCTCTGGACGCGCTGCGCAACCGGGCCTTCCCCCGGGCCACGCTGGTCACCCCGAACCTCGACGAGGTGCGGCTGCTGACCGGCATCGACGCGCGCACCCGCGACGACCTGCTGGACGCGGCCAAGGCGATCTACGACTTCGGCCCCGAGTGGGTGCTGATCAAGAGCGGCCACCTGCCCGACGACCCCGAGTGCGTGGACCTCCTCTTCGACGGCACCGCCGCGCTGCCGCTGCCCGGTCCGCGCTACGCCACCGAGCACACCCACGGCGCCGGTGACGTGTTCGCCTCGGCGATCACCGCCGCGCTGGCGAAGGGAGCTTCGGTGCCGGACGCGGTGCGCGGCGGCAAGCGGTTCGTCACCCGCAGCGTCGCCGACGCCTACCCGCTGGGGTCGGGCGTCGGGCCGGTGTCGACCTTCTGGCGGATCAGTCCTCGCTCGTACTGACCAATCAATAGGGTGATTCTCACCCCCACCCCGTAACCCGATAGGTACTACTCGTCGACATATGTTCGAGAGGGGCGTAATCCCAGGGCGCGGAACCTGGAGCGCGGCGAGGGACGACAGGGGTTTGCGAGAGCGTGGCTAGAGCGGTGTTGACAAGGGCGCGGGGATGGATGGCCACCGAGGCGGGTGCGCCGGATCCCCGGCAGCGCCAATACGTGCTGCTGGTGGTCGTCGCCGTGATCGCCGGAACGTTCGTCGGCTGGTTCTTCGAGCTGGAGACCCCGGTGCTGCTGGGCGCGCTGACCACGGTGCTGGCGCTGACCGCCACCAGCGGTCAGGCGCTGCGCTCCGACCTGCGCAGGTTCATGTGGCTGACGCCGGCGCTGGTGCTGATGATGGCCGTCGGTCCGATGCTGACCAAGGTTCCGCTGCTGGCCGGGATGGCCGTGGCGATCGTGGTGTTCGGCACCGGGATGCTGCCCGCGCTGGGTGAGCACTACCGGATCGGCGGGCAGATCTTCGCCGCCGCGACGCTGGTGACCACCACCACCGGCATCGGCAACGACCAGCCGTTCCTGATCCTGCTCGCCTCGACCGTCGCCGGTGGGCTGTTCGCGCTGCTGCTGCGGGTGATCGTCGGACTCGGCGATCCCGGGCACGCGACCCGCGTCGCGGTCGCGCGGACGCTGCTGGTCCCGGGCCCCGGCGTGCTGGAGTCGGCCGCCGCCGCGTGGCGGGCCGACGGTTCCAGCACCTGGCTGGGACAGGTGCTGGCCGGGTCGGCCCGCTTCCGGGCCGCCCGCGAGACGCTGCTCGCGCAGGCACAGCAGAGCGACCGGATCGAGGCCGAGCGGCTTCGCGACATCGTCGCCGAGGCCGATCGGGTCGCCGCCGAGCTCGCCCGCGCGATCCGCTCCCGCGCCTGCACCGGGCTGCCGATGGCCGCCCGCCGCGATCCCGCGCAGGCCGTCGTCGCCCGCGGCGGCCGGCAGGACCTGCCCGACGCCGTCGCCGGTGTGAACCAGGGCCTGGACCGGATCCGCGCGGCCGTGGTCAACCGCGACGAGACCCCGGTCCCGCCCGCCGAGGACGGCGCGCTGCGGGAGCGGTTGGTGGGCGCGGTGCGCGCGCACCTGTCGTTCCGGTCCTCGCTGTTCCGGCACGCGCTGCGCTGCACGCTGGCGGTCGCGGTCGGCATGGTGATCGTGCTGCTGCTGCGCGACCCGTCGGCGTCGAGCCTGCTGCTCGCGCTGTACGTGGTGCTGGCGCCCGCGGCGCGCGACAGCATGACCGGCGCCCTGGAGCGCACCGGTGGTGCGGTGCTGGGCGTGACGGCGCTGGCCATCCTGATCACCCTGCTGCCGGGCGCCTACCTGCTGGTTCCGCTGGTCATCGGCGGGATGCTGCTGAACATGCCGAGGTTGCGCGCCGAGTACCAGGTGGTGCTGGGCTGCCTGATCGTGATCACCGTCGTGGACCAGGCGATGGCGCTGGACCGGCCGCTGGTCAACGTCGGCATCAGCTTCGCCGCCAACACCGCGGTGGGCGCGGCGATCGCGCTGATCGTCGGCTACGTGAGCTACCTGGTGCTGCCCAGCAGCATCGTCCCGGACGTGCGCGGCGCGGTCCGCTCGACCGTCTGGTCGGTCTCGGAGCTGCTGCGCAGCGTCCGCGCCTCCGGTCAGGGCGCGGACCTGCCGAAGGCCCTGCAGGCCGCCAACGTCCTGGCGCTGCGCCGCACCCAGGACCTGCTGGGCATGCCCGCGCTGCTGGACGGCACCGGCGAGGAGACCGACGACAACCACGCCACCCGCGCCGCCGCGATCGCCCTGGACGCGCTGCGCCAGGACGTGGCCACGCTGGCCTTCCGGCCCGCTGACGAGCGCAAGGTCGCGGTTCCGGCGCTGCGCTCGGTGGACGACCTGCTGGGCGGCAAGTCCACGGCCAAGATCCCCGACATCCCGGCCAGCGGCGCCCCCGCCTCGGAGCTGCTGGCGAGCTCCCTGGTGGAGAACGCCCTGCACGCCCGCCAGGCCATCGACCGCACCTTCGGCTACGACAACCCCTGGAAGAGCTACACGATCAGCTTCGTCCGCCCCGAACGCCTCCACATCCGCTGAGCGGGGAGTTCGAATTTCGCGCGAAGTTCGACTCCCGCGAGGCCGGGTCGAATTTCGCGCGAAATTGGAATCCGCACCGCGCTCGGACGCGTTCTTGCCGGTCAGCCCATCGGGGTGCCGGGGCTGGAGGCTTGGGCCCAGAAACGCTGGGGGATCCTGCCCGCCTGGGAGGCGAGGCGTCCCGCTTCGACCGCTGCTCGCATGGCCGTGGCCATGCGCTCCGGGTCCTGGGCCCGGGTGACCGCGGTGGCCAGCAGGACGGCGGAGCAGCCGAGCTCCATCGCCAGGGCGGCGTCGGAGGCCGTGCCGATGCCCGCGTCGAGGACGATCGGGACGTCAGCGCGGGAGACGATCATCTCGATGTTGTGCGGGTTGCGGATGCCCAGGCCGGTGCCGATCGGCGAGCCCAGCGGCATGACCGCCGCGCAGCCCACCTCCTCCAGCTTCAGCGCCAGCACCGGGTCGTCGTTGGTGTACGCCAGGACGACGAAGCCCTGGTCCACCAGCTGTTCCGCCGCGTCGAGGAGCTCGATCGGGTCGGGCAGCAGGGTTTCCTCGTCGGCCACCACCTCCAGCTTGACCCAGTTGGTCTCCAGCGCTTCGCGGGCCAGCTGGGCGGTGAGCACCGCTTCGGCCGCGGTGCGGCAGCCCGCGGTGTTGGGCAGCGCCTCGATGCCGAGCTTGCGCAGCAGGTCCAGCACGCCGGTGCCGCCGCCGGCGTCGGCGCGCCGCATCGCGACGGTGGTCAGCTCGGTTCCGGACGCGATCAGCGCGCGCTCCAGGACCGAGAGGTTGCCCGCCCCTCCGGTCCCGGTGATCAATCGCGAACCGAACTCGCGCCCGGCGATCACCAATGGGTCGTCCACGGTCACCCTCCTTGCACTGCGGTGAGGACTTCGATGGTGGCGTCGGCGTGCAACACCGTGCCAGGCCACGACGCGCGCGGCACCACCGCGCCGTCCAAGGCCACCGCCACGCCCTTCTCCGGCACGCCGAAGTCGTCCAGCACCGACGCCAGCGTGGCGTCGGCGGCGGTCTCTCGCGCCTCGCCGTTGATCACGACCTTCACTGCTGCCCTCCCAAACGGCTCGGGTCGGTGGCCTTGATGAGCGCTCCGGGGTCGTCGCCGCGCAGCAGCGCCAGCACCGCGTCGACGGTGACCGGTGTGAGCAGGAACCCGCCCCGGTGGTGGCCGGTGGCGGCGAGCACGCCCGGCTCCAGCCAGCCGATGACCGGCAGGTTGTCGGCGGTGCTCGGGCGCAGCCCGGCGGTGGCTTCGAGCAGCGTGTACTCGGCGATGCCGGGCATCACGGTCTCGGCGTCGGCGAGCAGGTCGCGGACGCCTGCGACGGTGACCTCGGTGTCGAAGCCGACCTCGTGCTGGGTGGCGCCGAGCACGACTCCCCCGTCGTCGCGCGGCACCAGGTAGCAGGGCCTGCCGCGGACCGGGCCGCGCACGGTGCGGGTCGGCGGCGGCAGCGCCGTGGCGCGCTTGCGCAGCCGCAGGATCTCGCCCTTGACCGGGCGGATCGTCCCGGCCAGCGCGGGGTGCAGCGAGCCGGAGTGCGCACCCGCGGAGATCACCGCGACATCGCACTCCACAGTGGACTCGGCGAGCTCCACGGCTCCCGGCCGGACCCGCTCGGCGCGTTCCCGGACGAACTCCACGCCCGAGGCCTTCGCCGCCGCCTGCAGCGCGGTCAGCGCCATGCGGTTGTCCACCGCCAGATCACCGGGGATCTCCAGCCCGCCGCGCACCGACGGGCCCAGCACGGGTTCGCGCTTGCGCACCTCGCGGCCGGTCAGCCGGGTGACGCTGCGGCCGAGCCCGGCCAGGTGCCCGGAGACGTTGTCGAGCTCTTCGCGGTCGGCGCCGTCGACGCCGATCATCAGCGTGCCCTCGGTGCGCAGCCCGGACGGCAGTCCGGCGGCGCAGCTGAGCTCCTCGGCGAAACCAGGCCAGCGGGTCAGCGACGTCGAGCCCAGCTCGAGCAGTTCTTCCTCGCCCGGCCAGGCCTCGGCGAGAGGTGCGAGCATCCCGCCCGCGACGTACGAAGCGCCGGAGGCGGGTTCGGGGTCGACCAGGCTCACCCGGTTCCCGGCCGCGGCGGCCCGCCAGGCCACCGAAAGGCCGACGACTCCGCCGCCCACCACGACGACATGATCAGTTCGTTTCTCAGACAACTCCACGCTCCCTGCGCCGGCATGACCCGGATCAGGTTCGACGGTCGGAGCCCTGCGCTCCCTCTCAGCCCGGTCCGCCGGGCTCCCGTGCTCACCACCATCCACCGTACCCGCCCGCAGATCACGACGTCAGCAGCTGGTCGGCGAATCTGCGGGCTAGGCTGGAGGGCATGCCTGGATTGGACGGCTTCGGCATTCGCGCCCGCCTCGGCGAGGCGAAGTTGTACCTGTGCACCGACGCCCGCAGCGAGCGAGGTGATCTCGCGGAGTTCGCCGACGCGGCCCTGGCGGGTGGTGTCGACATCATCCAGCTGCGGGACAAGAGCCCGAACGGCGCTCCGCTGGAGGCCCGCCAGGAGCTCGCCGCGCTGGAGGTGCTGGCCGAGGCGTGCGTCCGGCACGGCGCCCTGCTGGCGGTCAACGACCGCGCGGACGTCGCGATGGCCGCCGAGGCCGACGTGCTGCACCTGGGGCAGGACGACCTGCCGGTGGACGTCGCCCGCCGCGTCGTCGGCGACCACGTGGTGGTCGGCCGGTCCACGCACGACATCGCCCAGGCCGACTCCGCTGCCACCGAACCGGGCGTCGACTACTTCTGCACAGGCCCGGTGTGGACGACGCCGACCAAGCCCGGACGTCCGGCCGCGGGCGTCGAGCTGGTCCAGCACGCCGCCGAGCACCGGGGGCACGGCCGTCCGTGGTTCGCCATCGGCGGCATCGGCCCGGACAACGTCGACGAGGCCGTCAAGGCCGGTGCCGAGCGCATCGTGGTGGTCCGCGCGATCACCGACGCCGAGGACCCCGCGGCCGCGGCCCGGGACCTGCGCTCCCGCCTCCCCTGATCCGAACGCGAACGACCCCCGGGAGCTGGTCCCGGGGGTCGCGCGGTTTCAGCTGGGAACTCCCGAACCGGTCACTGGGTCAGCAGGGAGACGCCGTAGGCCGACAGCGCTTCGCCGACGGGCTGGAAGTAGGTCGTGCCACCGCTGGTGCAGTCGCCCGAGCCACCCGAGGTCATGCCCTGAGCCTGGTCACCGGAGATGAACGAGCCACCGGAGTCGCCCGGCTCGGCGCAGACGTCGGTGCGGGTCAGGCCCTCGACCGTGCCCTGCTCGTACTGCACGGACTGGTTCTTGGCCTGGACCGTGCCGCAGTGCCAGCCGGTGGTGGAGCCGGAGCGGCAGATCGACGCGCCCTCGGCGGCCTCGGTGGAACCGGCCACGGCCTGGGTGCCGCCGCTGTAGTTGTTCACGGCGGGCTGCGGGGTGTCGTCGGGGCCGACGGAGATGTAGGAGTAGTCGTCACCGGGGAAGGACGAGCCCTCGAAGGTGCCGCTGGGCTCGGTGGTGGTGTCACCGGCGCCGCCGCAGTGGCCCGCGGAGACGAAACCGCCGTCGACGGCGAAGCCGACGGAGCAGCGGGCGCCGCTGCCGATGTAGTAGGCGTTGCCGCCGACCACGTCCATCAGCGTCTTGGGCTGCTCCTGCGACTCGACGACCTGCACCGCGCCGGCCGGCGCACCGGTGGCCTGCGCGAACTGCGCGGCCTCGGCGGCGGCACCGGGCTTGACGGTGACGACGACGGCGTTCTGCTTGCTGCTGGCGTACCAGCCGGTGACGCTCTTCGGCGCCTGCGCCTTGCTCGCGTTGAGGCCGTCGACGACGCCGCTGAGCTGCTTGGCGCTGAAGGCGACCTGGCGGACCTCGGCGCCGGCGGCGCGGACCTGCTCGGAGCGGGCGGCGTCGGTCACGCCGACCACGAGCTTGCCGGTCGCGGAGTCGAAGTGGGCACCGCCGAAGGAGTCGGCTAACGCGCCGCGCAGGTTGCTCTCGGTGCGCTGGGCGGCGGATTCGAGCTGGAGCCGGTCGAGGGCCTGCTGCTCGGTGAGGCCGAGGTCGCGCTGCATCGCCTCCAGCAGCGTACCCGCCACCGGGGCTGCGGTGGGTGCGGTAGCGGTGGCAGGCACGGTCAGCGCGGCGACCGTGCCCGCGGTGACCAGAACGGCCCCGGCAATGCGAGCCGCGAGTCTACGTTTCATCTCGTGTCTCCCTTGTAGTGACCTGATCTCTCAAGGCCCCGTCGCCGGTCCAGTATCAGATTCCCTCAGGGAAATCACATCCAGCTTTTAGCGCAATGTGCGCAATACAACTCCCATTGCTCGCTGATCAACTCTGGAATGACGATCATTTCACCATTTTTCGCACTTATCCGAGCGGCAGTCCCGGAACCGCCGACTCGGGAGCCGGTTGCGTCGTCGAGGATTCCGCTGGGGGAGAAGCGGTTTCGGTCGGCTGCGTCGTCGGCGGCGCGCTCGGCGCGGGCTGCTCGCTGGTGCTCGGCGGAGCGGATGGTTCCGTCGACGGCGCTTCGCGAACCGGAGTCGGTTCGCTGGTCGTGGGCTCGGGCCGCTCGGTCTTGACCGGAGCCCGCGGCGCGGGCTGCAGCACCTGACCGAGCGTGGTGCCGTCGCCGCCGGAGAGCGGGCGGCCGGTGACGCCTTCGAAACCCGTGACCAGCAGCATGCTCACCGCGAACACCGCCGCGCAGGTCGCGCCGACCAGCGCCCAGCGCCCCCACCTGCGACGCGGCACCGGCGGGGAGAGCACGGTCCGGGCGTCGATCAGCTCGGTGGCCGGTTCCTCGACGGCCTCGCCACCGGGCCACTGCAGGCCGGTGACCTCCAGCTTCCGCGTCGCCTCCTCGGTGCCGAAGATCTGCCCGGGCATCGGATGCCCCAGCTGGGTGCGACGTTTCCGCAGCTCAGCGGCCTTAGCGGCGGCGACCGTCGCCTTCTCCCTGGTCTTCTCGATCGACCGCTGGTACAGCGCGCCGCCCACCGTGATGATCACGCTGGTCAGACCCGCGCCCACGACGGTTCCGGCGACCCCCAGCCGCGAACCCAGGAACGCCGCCGTCACCGACGCCAACGCCGCGCCACCGACCTGGGCCGGCGACACCTGCGTCTTCTTCTCGCTCTGCTTCTCCGGCTGATCGTCAGCCGAAACCGCTCCGCCCCTCGCCATTTCCCTCACACACGCAATTGGAGGCACTCACTCTGCAACACCCAACGCGCGTGCCGGGCCGGATTTCTCCCCACCCACCTCTTTCGTGAGTACTCCCACGATGTGTAACGAAAAACGGTGCCACTGGAATCAGGCCGGCGGATTCAGCCGCGCGACGAACTTGTACCGGTCGCCGCGGTAGATGGAGCGGACCCATTCGACCGGGCGGCCCTCGGTGTCGAAGGAGTGCCGGGACAGCAGCAGCATCGGCAGGCCGACGTCGGAGCCGAGCAGCTCGGCCTCCTCCGGGCTGGCAAGCGCGGTCTCGATGGTCTCCTCGGCGTGCCCGAGCTCGACGTCGAAGGTCTCCCGCAGCACCTGGTACAGCGAGCCGCCGGACTCCAGCCTGGCGGTCAGCCCCCGGAAGCGGGTCAGCGGCAGGTGCGTGGTCTCGATGGCCATCGGCTCGGCGTCGGCCAGGCGCAGCCGGCGCAAGCGCAGCACGGCGGAACCCGCCTTGGTGCCCAGCAGCACCGCCAGCTCCTCGTCGGCGGCCTCCTCGACGACCTCCAGCAGCCGGGAGGTGGGCTGCCTGCCCTGGGCGCGCATGTCCTCGGTGTAGGAGGACAGCTGCAGTCGCTGGGCGACCTTCGGCTTGGCGGCGAAGGTGCCCTTGCCCTGCACGCGCAGCAGCCGGCCCTCCACGGTCAGCTCGGCCAGCGCCTGGCGGACCGTGGTGCGGGAGACGTCGAACTCCGATGCCAGCGAGCGCTCGGTCGGGATCGGCGAACCGGGCGGCATCGATCGCAGCAGGTCCAGCAGGTGCTGCTTGAGCCCCCAGTACTTGGGTTCCCGTGGCGCGCGTCCCTGCGAATCCGCCCCGCCGGACACGGTCGTGTCGAGCATCGTTCCTCCTACCCGCCGCAGCCTGACCACCGAGCATGCCCGACCGCGCGGCCACGCGGAACGCGTCTCCGGCAGATCGTGCGCGCTGATCAATTCAGACTTTGGTGTGCGAGCACACTAACGCCGATTCCTGTTGACAATGAGTGTCGCTCACCACAATCCGTGACGCGCTCGCGGTCGCGGTGAAGCCGACCATCGGACGAACGAAGGTGCTCCGCGGTTCCGGACCGGGTATAATTGGTCTGGACCTTATGGAAGGGATGGGCCCGAGATGTCCGGCACCCCCGGCACGCACATGAAGGACGAGATCGGGCAGCAGCCCGCGATCTTCGCGGACCTGCTGGCCGCGCGCGAGCAGTTCGCCGAGGTCGCGGCAGTCGTCGCCGAACGACGCCCGCGGTTCGCGCTGCTCGCCGCGCGCGGCTCCAGCGACCACGCCGCGCTCTACGCCAAGTACCTCATCGAGGTGCTGCTGCAACTGCCCGTCGGTCTGACCTCGCCGTCGACCACCACGCTCTACGGCGCTCAGCCCGACCTGACCGACGTGCTGCTGGTGACGGTCAGTCAGAGCGGCGGCTCCCCCGACCTCGTCGCGGTCACCGAGTCCGGCCGGGCGCGCGGCGCGCTGACCGTCGCGGTCACCAACACCGCCGACTCCCCGCTGGCCGAGGTCGCCGAGCTGTCGCTGACCATCCGCGCCGGGAAGGAGCAGGCGGTCGCCGCGACCAAGACCTACAGCGCCACGCTGCTGGCGTTGTACCTGCTCATCGATGCCATTCGCGGTGGGGACGGCGCGCACGCCCGCGCGCTGCCGGACCTGGCGGCCACCACTCTGACGGGCGCGCGGGACGCCGTCGAGGAAGCGGTCCAGCGGTACCGCTTCGCGGGTCGCATGGTGACCACCGGGCGCGGCTACTCGCTGGCCAGCGCGCACGAGACCGCGCTGAAGCTCGCCGAGACCAGCTACCTGTCGGCCCGCTCCTACAGCGGCGCCGACCTGCTGCACGGGCCGGTCGCCGCCATCGACGCCGAGACCGCCGTGCTCGCGCTGTGCAGCGCGGGACCGGGCGGCGAGTCGACGCGCGAGGTCATCGAGGCGGTGCACGGGCGCGGCGCCGACATCTGCGCGATCGGCTCGGCGTCGGCGAAAACGCCTGCCACGCACCGGATCCCGGTCCCGGAAACGGCCGAGGAGGTCGCACCGGTGCTGGAGATCCTGCCCGCCCAGCAGCTCGCCCTCGGCCTGGCCCTGGCCAGGGGAATCGACCCCGACAACCCGCGCGGCCTGCAGAAGGTCACCAAGACGACCTGAGGAGCCCGCTGAAACCGCGGTCGCCCTGACCGGTGGCGGAGTTCCCGCGGGACTTCGCCACCGATCAGAGGTTGTAGATCTCGCGGGCGGTGGTGTCGAAGATCGCGGCCCGCTCGGTGCCGCTGAGGCCCGCGGTGAGGTCCTTGGCGACCCCGAGGACCTCGGTGTAGGAGGCGGCGAGCAGGCAGACCGGCCAGTCGGAGCCGAACATCACCCGGCTCGGGCCGAACGCCTCCAGGACCACGTCGGTGTAGGCGCGGAGCCGGGACGGGTCCGGCTGGGCCGCCCAGTCGTCCTGGGTGACCAGGCCGGACAGCTTGCAGACGACGTTGGGGTGCGCGGCCAGCGCGCGGATCCGGCTCGCCCACGGCTCCAGCTCGCCCTCGGCCACCGCCGGTTTCGCGCAGTGGTCCAGCACGAACGTCAGCTGCGGGAACTGACCGACCGCCTTGATCGCGGCGGGCAGCTGGTGCGGGCGGACCAGCAGCTCGTAGAGCAGCCCGGCGTCCTCCACCGAACCGAGCCCGGTCAGCACGTCCGGCCGGATCAGCCAGTCCGGGTCGGGCTCGTCCTCGACCTGGTGGCGGATCCCCCGCAGCCAGCCGCCGGACGGGTGCGTCTGCAGCCGGCCGATCTGCTCGCGGGCGTCCTTCGCGGTCAGGTCGACCCAGCCGACGACGGCGGCGATGCGGTCGACCGTTTCGGCCAGCACCAGCATCTCGGGCGTCTCGTCCGGGTCGGAGACCGTCTGCACCAGCACGGTCGCGTCCACCGAGGTGCCGCGCACCGCGGCCTGCAGGTCCGCCGGGCGGAAGTCGCAGCGCAGCGGGTCCAGCTCCGAGCCGGTCATCCAAGGCTGGTCGCGGACGTCGAGATCCCACAGGTGATGGTGGGTGTCCACGGTCATCGAGCGCCTCCGCGAATGTCCACATCAGACCGAACGCGGCAGGCGCTCCTACAGGCGTCGCCCATGTTCTCTTCTCTCCCCGACCGATGAAACGACGTCTCGATGTATAGCGGCTCACCACTCCGGAGACCAGGCCTTGACTTGGCCACTTCCCGTCGTGGCGCCCGCCGAGCGGGCCGCGCGAGAGTACAAAGAACGCATGCACGGTGATGACACGCCCCTCGTCCTCGGCCTGGACGTCGGCGGAACCAGCAGCCGCGCCCTGGTCAGCGATCTGACCGGCCGGGTGCTGGGCACCGGCGAAGCCGCCGGTGGCAACCCGAACTCACATCCCGCGCCCGACGCCGTCGCGCAGATGGCGAGCGCGGCCGCGGACGCGCTGGCCGGGCACGATCCGGCGGCGGTGCGCGGCTGCGTGCTCGGCATGGCCGGGGTGAGCAAGATGGCCGATCCCGCGTTCGGCGAGCACTTCCGCGCCGAGTGGGCCCGGCTCGGGCTGGGTTGCGCGACGACTCCGGTCAGCGACGGCGTGGTGGCCTTCGCCGCCGGGACCCCGGAGCCGAGGGGAACCGCGCTGATCGCCGGGACGGGCGCGGTCGCCGAGCGCATCGAGGACCACCGCACCACCGCCACCATCGGCGGTTGGGGGTGGCTGCTGGGTGACGAGGGCTCGGCCTACTGGCTGGGCCGCGAGGCCGTCCGCGCCACGCTGCGCGCGCTGGAGCGCGGTGCCGTCGTCGAGGGCCTGGCCCAAGCGGTGTGCGCCCACCTGGGCGTGCCGCCGGAGCGCAAGGCGCTGATCACCGCGGCCAACGCGAGCAGACCGATCCACCTCGCCGAACTCGCGCCACTGGTCACCTCCGCCGAGGACGACGCGGCCGAGGACATCGTGCACCGCGCCGCGGTCCTGCTCGCCGACACCGCCGCGACGGCCCGGCCCGGCCCGGATTCCCCGGTCGTCCTCGCCGGCGGCCTCCTCGCCCCGGACAACCGCGTCGGCCAGGCCCTCCGGGCCGAACTCGAAGCCCGCTCCTGGCCCGAGCCCCATACCGCAGGCCCAGGCGCGGCAGCAGCGGCCTGGCTGGCCGCCCTCCCCCTCACCCAAGACCCCAACACCCTCCACAAAACCCTCCTCACCCGGACCTGACCGGATTACCCCGGTAATCAGGCCCCTGATTACGGCGGTAATCCGGCAGGACCCCGAATACTCCGGTAATCAGGTCCCCGAATACGGCGGTAATCCGGGTTGACGGTGCGGGTTACCCGGGCCCCGGAGGGGCGAGTACCGGGGTTTTCGCTGATGGGGGCGAGGTCGGGTGGGGTCAGAGGAGGCCGAGGTCGGTGAGGGCCTTCCGGATGACCTGGAGTTCGGAGTCGTCCGGTTCGACCAGGGGCAGGCGCGGGGCGCCGACCTCGTGGCCGAGGAGGTTGAGGGCCGCCTTGACCGGGATGGGGTTGGTCGTGACGCCCAAGGCCGAGTAGAGCGGCTTGAGCGCGGCGTCGATCTCGGCGCGGCGGGCGGGTTCGGTGACCATCTGCTTCATCTGCGGGCCGACGAGGTGGCTGGCCACCAGGATGCCGCCGACGGCGCCGAGGTCGAGGGCCTGGGCGAAGCCGTCGTCGTTGCCCGCGTACAGGCCGAGGCCGTCGATCTGGGCGAGCGCGTCGTTGTCGGCCTGCTTGACGTAGTCGAGGTTGTCGATCTGCCCGAGCTCGGCCAGCAGCTCGTTGTCCAGTGACAGACCGATGCGCGACGGGACGTTGTAGAGCACCACGGGCTTGTCGGTGGCCTTGCCGATCTCGGTGAAGTGCCGGACCAGGCCGCGCCGGTTCGGCTTGTTGTAGTACGGCGTCACCGACAGGATGCCGTCGGCGCCGATCTCGGTGGCGCGCTCGGTCATCCAGCAGGCGTGCGCGGTGTTGTTCGAGCCGGTCGAGGCGATCACGGTGGTGCCCTCGGGCCGCTCCCCGACGGCCAGCTCGACCAGCCGCAGGTGCTCGGCGTCCGACAGCGTCGGCGCCTCACCGGTGGTGCCGCACACCACCACGCCGTCGGAACCGTGCGCCAGCAGATGCCGGTACAGGGCCAGGAACGCTTCTTCGTCGACCTTCTGCCGGTCGTCGAACGGGGTCACGATCGCGGTGATCACGCTGCCGAGAGACATGAGCGCATTGTGCGCCCGCGTCCCGGAGGTGTCACATCGCGGGTTCCCTCGGGTGGCGCATGCCCGGGTGGTCGTCGGGCAGCGAGCGGCGCAGCACCCACCAGCTCACCGCGACGCACACCGCCACCAGCGGCCAGGTCAGCACGACCTGGGCGATGGTCAGCGGACCGGTCGCCCCGGCCAGCCACAGCGGGATGAACACCAGCAACCGCACCGCGTACTGACCGACCCACACCCAGCTGGCCCGGCTGTAGCCGCGCAGCAGGTCAGGATCGTGCCGCCACTTGCGGCCCTGGCCCAGCGCGACGCCGACGACCACGCCGAGCAGCGGCCAGCGGATCGCGATGCTGGTCATCCAGGCCAGCGCGCTCAGCGCGTTGCTGGCCAGGCGGGGCAGGAAGAAGTCGGCGGCGTCGCCGGTGCGGAGCGCGATGAGCGCTCCCAGCATCACCGCCAGCAGGCTGATCAGGACGGCCAGCGGGCGGGCGCCCTTGTGGAGGCGGTAGCCGCCGAGGACGGCGCCGACCACCACGGCCGCCGTTCCGCCGATGACGATCGACTCGCCGCCGAAGAACCAGCCCGCGCCGAAGGCGATGGGCGGCAGGCTCGCGTCGATCGCGCTGCCGCGACCGCCGAGCAACTGCATGAACGAATCGCGATCGTCCCGCTCGATGTCCGTCTCCTGCGTCACGCCACTAAGCCTGCCCTAAGTTCTGGCCGAACCAAAATGTCCGATCCCGGGCTCCAGCTCTACCCGAGGTGGCGGGCGCGTTCCACCAGGGTGGCGATCTCAGCGGCGATCGTGGGCTTGTCGGCGGGCTGGCAGGCCACCGCGTCCTGGCCGTCGACCCGCTCGCCCCGCATCGCGTAGCGGCCCTGGTCGGTGTCGAACCAGATGAGGTTGGGCACGCGCGCCCGCCGGGCACCCGCGACGACGTAGTGGCCGAAGCGGAACTTGGGCCTCGACGTCACCGCGCGCAGCTCCGGCAGGCCCTCGATGTCGGCGTCGGCGGGCATGCCGCCGCGCCGGTCGGCGACCGCGCGCAGCGCGGTCCCGGCGCCCACCGGGGCGTCCGGCAGCAGCTCGGCGGCGGTGCGCGGCAGGTTGCTGGGCGGCAGGAACGTCATCCGCATGCCCCGGCCGTCGAAGACGCCGAGCACGCCGACCTCGCCGGTGGCCACCACCCGCGCTGCGAGCCGGTGCCCGGCGCGGACGTCGAGCAGCCCGGACGCCGCGATCGACACCTCGGAGCTGCACAGCAGGTACAGCGCGTCCTCGACCTCGGGTTCCGGGCGGCCGTTGCGGGCCAGCCCGGTGGACTCCAGCTCCTGCCAGACCCGCTGGACGACCTGGTTGCGGTCCTCCGGGAGCTCGGCGATGCGGGGCAGCTCGAACGGGTACTGCCGGACGGTGAGGTTCAACTGCTCACCGAGCAGATCGACCGCGGGGGCCGACAAGGTGATCGTCTCCACCATCACAGCTCACATTTCGCGTTAGCGGTACCCGTTGTTATCAGTGCGTCGTTGTCGTGCGTCCGGGCGCGAACCGGCCCGGAGACCGGTTCGCCAGCGGTTCCGCGGCGTCAGAAGTCCCGGAAGCTCGCCGGGGACTCGCCGATCACCGGCGGCGCCACGAGCCTGCCGCCGTCATCGTCGTCCCACAGCTCGTCGGCCTCGATGAGGAACTGCGGCACCGCCCCGCTGCCGTCCTCACCCGGCTTGTAGCCGGAGCCGGCGCGCAGGTCGTCGCCGCGGTCGCGGCGCTCTTCCTTGAAGTCGTCCGCCGACCACGAAGTGTTGCGCCCGTAGCCGGGACGCCCCGCCCCGCTCGCCCAGGAACCGGCCGAGCCCATCGGGCCGAACCCGCCGTCGGCGCGCTCGTTGGTCTTCGGCGGGCGCACCGTCCGCGTCTTCGGACGCTGCTGCTCCTGGCGCTGCTCCGGCGGGCGCGGCGGTTCGGGCCGCGGCGGCGGTTGCTGGCGTTGTTGCTGCGCGGCAGGCGGTTCCACCGGCTGCTCGGCCTGCGGCGGCGCCGGCGGTGGCCCGGCCGGACGCGGCGGGGGCGCCATCGGCGGCGGGCCCTGAGGACGCGGCGGAGGCTGCTGCTGACCACCGTTCGGCGGCGCGGGCGTTCCCACGGGCGGCGACGGGTGCGGCGGCTGCGGCCCAGGCGGGGCCTGGTGCGCGGGCGGCGGTCCGGCCTGCGGCATGGGGCCGCTCGGCGGCCCGGGCGGTGGCGCCATCGGGCGCTGCCCGCTCGGCGGGCCGGCCGGGGGCATCCCGGCGGGTGGGCTCGGCGGCGGACCGTCAGGCCGCGGAACCTCCGCGTGCTGCGATTCCGGCCGCGGGGGCTCGGGCCGCTGAGGTTCCGGCCGCGGGGGCTCGGGGCGCTGGGCCTCCGGGCGCGGCGGTGCCGGGGGTTGCTCGGCGACCGGCGCTTCCGGTGGTTCAGGCATCGGCGGGCGCGCCGGCGGGGCCGCTTCCGGGGCGCCGGGCAGCTGCGGGACCGGGCCGCTGGGCGGGCCGTCGGGCAGCGGACCGCCCAGCACGCCGTCGCCCACCTGCGGACCGCTCTCCGGTGGGGGAACCGGTGCGGGACGGTGGTTCTCGGGCGGGAGCAGCGAACCGCTCAGGCTGGCGGCCTCCGGGCGCCCGTGGCGCGGCTCGTCGGGCTCCGCGAGGGACCCCGACATCTCGACGGGTCGCGCGGGGGCGCCGCCGAGGTCACCGGACAGCGACGGGAGCCCGCCGGTGGACGGGCGCGCGGGCTCTGCGACGGGCCGGCCGGCCGCGCCCGATCCGCGCTGCTCCCGCTCGAAGCGCTCGGGGAGTTGTTCCGCCCGCTGCCAGAAGGCGAACGGGTGCGGTTCACCGGCCAGCGCGGCCAGTTCCGCGCGCACGTCGAAGTACCCCGGGCGCTGCGCGGGTGGCGCCGGGCGCGCAGGCGGGGGCGCGGGCGGACCGGCGGGCGCGGCGTCGCTCAGCGAGCCGCGCAGCGGTGGTTCCGCCCGGCGCCTGCCGCCCGGCTCTGGACCTCCTCGCCGGTTCGGCGCCTCGAAGCCCGCCGGCCCCGGCGGGGACGCCGGATTCTGCGGTGCCGTCACGATTCCCCCAGGTGTAAAGGACGGTTGCGGAGACCGGCGATCAGAGTCGCGGTCACAACGGAATCGACGCAATGCCCCATGCCGTCGTTCCCCATCAACCGGTCACGACGGCGGGAGCGCGCAACACCTGCTCCGGCGTCCTGTGAGAGGACGCGCGTCGAGCTGTGACCTGCAGCGATCGCGTCATCGTGAGCCCCCTTGTCACTTCTGTTACCGCCGAAGGACACTAGCAGCTGACGTTCACCCGTATCGGTGTTTCCCGCCAAGATCCACCTTCTCGGCCCCGTGACGAGCAGATACACCGCACATCAAGGAAAAGCATCGTTTCAGCAAAGTCAACCGACCAATCGGACATAATTTCTAGACTGCCCAGTGCCGTTTGTCACTTGCCGGGAACCTTCGGTGGCGTAGGTACGTTCCCGAGGGCCACTGTTGATTTCGCACCATCACGCGGGTGGGATGAGCAGGAGGGACGAGTCGAAATGGGATCGGGGCGCTGGGACAGCTTCGTCGCGCTGGGTGACAGCTTCACCGAAGGTCTGGCCGATGCCACTGCCGAAGCCGACGTCTACCGAGGTTGGGCCGACCGGCTGGCCACGCACATCGCCGAGCACGACCCGGATCTGCGCTACGCCAACCTCGCGGTGCGCGGGAAGCTGATCCGCCAGATCGTCACCGACCAGGTGCCGCACGCCATCGCGCTCAAGCCCTCGCTGGTCGCGCTGACCGCGGGCGGCAACGACATCATCCGCCCGGGCAGCGACCCCGACCTGGTGGCGGCGCTGTTCGACGACGCGGTCGGCCGGATCCGCGCGACCGGAGCCGACGTGCTGATCGGCACCGGCTTCGACACCGCGCGCACCCCGGTGCTCAAGCACGTGCGCGGCAAGGTCGGCACCTACAACTCGCACCTGCGCTCCATCGCCGACAAGCACGACTGCTACGTGATGGACCTGTGGTCGATGCAGGTGCTGCAGGACCCGCGCGCGTGGTGCGAGGACCGGCTGCACCTGTCCGCCGACGGGCACCGCAGGGTCGCGCTGCGCGCCTGCGAATCCCTCGGTCTGCCCACCGCGGAGGACTGGAACGAGCCCTGGCCGGTCCAGGACGAGCGCAGCTGGCAGGAGCAAGCGTCCGAGGACATCAAGTGGGCCCGCGAGTACCTCGCCCCCTGGATCGGCCGCCGCCTGCGCGGGGTCTCCAGCGGGGACGGCCGCACAGCGAAGCGCCCCTGCCTGGAGAAGCTCCCCACCACCTGACGTCAGGCAAGCACCGAAGGTGCTTTCGCTCTTTACCCACCTAAGCAACTCGCACCGCTGTGTTTTCCCCTGCGGGGGATTTCTGAGCGGTGCTGTGGCGAGCACGCCGCGACGCCGTGTATTGGCATACATCAGGAGTGGCGCGCGGAGTCCACAGCGCCGCTCAGGTTCGCACCGCCAAGCAAGGTGACCACCTAAAACCCCAAAAAGAACGAGCGCTCGGGCGGCTCCCCCGAACCGTCCGAGCGCTCGTCCACACCCCCACACCCGGATCCCCGGATGCCCATGCATCCCCCGCGCGGGGGGGCCCCCCGGGGCCGGGCGGGACGACCGGGGCGACAATCCCCCCTTGGACTCCCCCAGAGCCGCCCGTGCGCGGATCAAGCACGGACCGATCCGCACGATCAAAGTTGGCAGCCGGGCCTACACATCCGCTAAACGCGCGCTAAACGATCCTCAACCGGCCTGCCGGCCGACCTCGTCCAAGCGCTGCTTGACCTCTCTGACCTGCGGAGATCCTTCGGCTTCGAAGATCGACAGCGCGGTCTCCCAGCGGGTGCAAGCGACCGGGGCGTCGCCGCGCAGCCTTGCGACGTCGCCGAGCCCGAGGTTGGCCGATGCCTGCCGCACGGCCGACCCGCACTGCCGGGCGACCTCCAGGGCCTCGTGGTGGAAGCGCTCGCCGTCGTCGAGGCGGCCGAGGTCGATGCTGACCTCGCCGCAGTTGTTGAGCACCATCGCCAGGGTTTCCAGGTCGTCGGCCTCGCGGTACAGCTCCTCGGCCTCCCGCAGGTGCTCCAGCGCCGCCTCCAGCTCGCCGTTGACCTGCTCGACCATCGCGAGGTTGTTGAGCGCACCGGCCACGAAGTAGCGGTCGCCGAGCGAGCGGTAGACCTTCAGCGCGTCCTTGGAGTGCACCTTGGCCTCTTCGTAGCGGCGCAGCCGGAACAGCACGCTGGAGAGGTTGACCTGCGTCATCGCCAGCCGCTCGGAATCGCCGGTCTGCACGGCGACGCGGTAGGACTCCTCGTAGTGCGCCAGGGCCTCGTCGAGCTGCCCGGACCGGGCGCAGGCGACGCCGAGACCGGCCGACATGAGCACCTTGCCGACCGGGTCCGCCACGGCGCGGGCGGATTCGGCGCCGTCGGAGTAGATGCGGATCCAGTCCTCCCACGGGCAGCGGACCATCAGGTAGTTGAACTGCAGCCGGGCCAGTGGCCAGACCATCTCGTGCAGCCCGGCGAGCTTGGCGGCGCGGACCGCGGCGACCAGGTTCGGCCACTCGGCGTCGAACCACTCCAGCGCCTGCGAGCGGGAGCCGACCTCCGGGCGGTGGTCGCTCGCGCCGGAGAAGTCGAGCTCGTCGCGGGCGGGGCGCAGGAAGCGGCGGGCGTGGTCGGCGGCGCCCAGGTAGTGCCGCAGCAACCTGCGCAGCGCCTCGGCGTCGGATTCGCCAGCATCTCCGGCCGGGAGTTCGCGGGCGTAGGCGCGCAGCAGGTCGTGCATGCCGAAGCGGTCCGGTTCCGGCTCGGTGACCAGGTGCGCCAGCGCCAGCGCCCGCAGCCTGCGCTGCGCCGAGGCCGGATCGGTGCCGCACAGGGCGGCGACGGCGTTGGCGGTGAAGGTCTGGCCTGGGATCAGGCCCAGCATCCGGAAGGTCTCGGCGTGCACCGGCGGCAGGCTGCGGTAGGAGATGTCGAAGGCGCGGCGCACGCTGGTGTCGGCGTCGTCGTCGATGTCCAGCGCCTGCAACCGGTTTCGCTCGTCGGTGAGCTCGTGCACCAGGTCGGAAACGCCGCGCGCCGGGTTGGCGGCCAGCCGGGCGGCGGCGATGCGCAGCGCCAGCGGCAAGCCGCCGCACAGCTCGGCGAGTTCGGCGGCGGCGTCGGGTTCGGCCGCCGACTTGCCCGGCACCCCGGCGCGGTCGAGCAGTTCGATGGCGGTCTCGGTGGGCAGCGTCTCCAGCGGCAGCACGCGCGCGCCCGAGCGCACCACGAGCCCGTCCAGCCGGCGCCTGCTGGTGACCACGACCAGCGAGGCGGCGCTGCCCGGCAGCAGCGGCAGCACCTGGTCGGAGTCGCGGGCGTTGTCCAGCAGCACCAGCACCTTCCGCTTCGCCAGCAGCGAGCGGTAGAGCGCGGTGCGGTCGTCGAGCTCGACCGGGATCGCGTCGGCCGCCACCCCGAGCGTCTTGAGCATGCTGGTCAGCGCCTCGCCGGGGGTGAGCGGCTGGTGCTCGGAGTCGAACCCGCGCAGCGAGGCGTAGAGCTGGCCGTCGGGGAACTCCTCGGCGACCCGGTGCGACCAGGTCAGCGCGAGCGCGCTCTTGCCGACACCGGCGGTGCCGGTGAGCACCGTGATCAGGCTGGAGCCCTGCTCGCGGGTCTCCAGCATCGCGTTCAGCGTCGCCACTTCCAGCGTCCGGCCGACGAATCCGGCTGGTGCGGGCGGCAGTTCGGCCGGCACCGGGCGGCGGATGCCGAGCCCCGGTTCGGCGCGGCTGGGGTGGTTGCGCAGCGCCGGGTCGTCGCGCAGCAGCTTCTCGTAGAGCTCGCGCAGCTCGGGGCCGGGGTCGATGCCGAGCTCGTGGGACAGCCGGTGCCGCAGCTCGTGGTAGCGGGCCTGCGCTTCGGCCCGGTGACCGGCGCGGTAGTTGGCCAGCATGAGCTGCCCGGCCAGCCGTTCCCGGATCGGGTGCTGATCGACCAGCGTGGACAGTTCGGCGATGAGCTGGTGGTGCTTGCCCAGCTCCAGGTCCGCGGCGATGCGCTCCTCCAGCGCCAGCAGCCGGAGCTCGTCGAGGTTCGGCGCGACCATCCGGTGCAGCCCGCTGCCCGCGATGTCGGACAGCACCGGCCCGTTCCACAGCGACAGGGCCTCGGTGAGCAGGCGCGACCGTTCGGCGGGTTCGAGCCCGTGCGCGCGGGTGATGAGGCTGCGGGCGCGGTGCGCGTCGATGCGATCACCGTTGACGCGCAACAGGTACCCGGGCGAGCGGGTGATGATCTCGGGCCCGCTGCTGCCGAAGAACTTGCGCAGCCGGGACACGTAGCCCTGGATGATGGTGCGCGCGCTGGCCGGTGGTTCGTCGTCCCACAGGGTGTCGATCAGCCGGTCCATCGGCACGACCTGGTTGGGCTCCAGCAGCAGGCAGGCGAGCAGCGCCCGCACCGGCGTGCGACCCACTTCCAGCGGAACGCCGTCGAGGTGCACTTCGAGCGGGCCCAGCAAGCGGAACTCGAAGCCCGCGCTGACCCCCTCCAACCCCCCGTACGACGTCATTCAAAGCACCTGTTCCGACTTCCGGCCCTACGCCTGCGACCGACACACGGTAGCGATCCGAGACGCGACTGAGACCGGCGCGTTCTTCAGGCTCACACCAATGGAGTATGCCCGAATTACCAGGTGAATGATCAGCTCGTCGCTTTCGTCTCAGGTGAACGTCTCCCGCCCGCGACAACGGGCAAGTAAAGTCTGACTACGTCGATCACCCGAACGAGTGGCGTAGCAGGACGCCGCGGAAGGAGCACCACCCGTGCCGACGACGTCCACAGTGGTCGATCGGGCGGTGGGCTGCCTGCTGGGCGGCGCCCTCGGCGACTCGCTCGGCACCCTCGTGGAGTACTCACCGCTGGAGGACATCCGCGCCGAGTTCGGCCCGGACGGGCTCACCGAACCCGCACCTCAGGCCCTGCTCGGCGACGCCACGCAGATGGCGCTGTTCGCCGGCGAGGGCTACCTGCACGCGTGGACCACGGGCAACAACGGCGGCCAGTGGCGGCCCGTCGAATCCACCGCCGCGGCGCTGCGCCGCTGGCTGCTGACGCAGCAGGAGGACAAGCCCGCCCCCGGAGCCACCGGCCTGCTCGCCGAACCCGAGCTCTACGTCAGCCGCGCACCCGGCCTGACCAGCTTGCGCGCGCTGGAAGAACCGGAGCTCGGCACGCCGGACCGGCCGCGCAACACCTCCAAGGGCTGCGGCGGCCTGGACCGCAGCACCCCGATCGGCTTCTCCCCCACCGCCGAGATGGCCTACCAGCTGGCCTGCCAGTGCGCCGCGCTCACCCACGGCGGAGTCGGCGGCTGGTCGTCGGCGGGCGCGCTGGCGCTGATCGTGCACCTGGTCGCGGTGCAGCAGCGGCGGTTGCCTGCGGCCGTCGACCAGGCCGCCGGGCGCGTGCTGCGCGAGGACTTCGAGACCGCCAACGCCCTCGCCGAGGCCGCCACGCTGGCCCGGCTCGGCGCGAGCGTCGGCAACATCGAACGCCTCGGTCAGGGCTGGGTCGGGCCGGAGGCGCTGGCCATCGGCGTCTACTGCGCGCTCGCGCTGCCCAAGCCCGAGCAGTTCGCCGACGCGATCCGGCTGGCGGTCAACCACTCCGGCCACAGCGACTCCACGGCGGCCGTCACCGGCAGCATCCTCGGCGCCCGCCACGGCACGGCCGTCCTCCCCCGGAACTGGCTGGCCCGGCTGGAACTCGCCGACGTCATCGAACGCATCGGCCACGACCTCGGCGCCTCCTGCACGGGCGAATCGTTCAACGAACGCCGCTACCTCGGCCTCGCCTGACCCCGGGGGATTCGAATTTCGCGCGAAATTCGGGTCCCGAACGTCGGAGTCAAATTTCGCGCGACATTCGAATGCCCCGGTCAGGAGTCGGGGGTCACCCGGCTGGGGGCGTGGAGAAGGTGGGGCGCAGCGCCGAGACGGCGGTGCCCAGGTAGGCGATGTTGAACGCGATGTGGATCGCGACCAGCGCCCTGGCAGGCTGGGTCTCGGGGTGGATGTCGCCGAAGCCGACCGTGCCCGTGATGGTCAGGGAGAAGTACAAGGCATCGGTCTTGGTGCTCAGGCCCGGCAGCGCGCCCGGGACGTGGACGGACATGGCGTAGTAGACGGCCGCGAAGAACAGCACCGCCAGGTAGAAGGCCGCCACCACCCAGGCGATCGACGTGCGCCCGGTGCGGTACCCGCGGACCTGGAAGAAGATCAGGCCCGCGACGACGGCCAGCCCGATCGCGAAGACGGCCACCGCCCACACCGTGCCCCGCAGACCGCGCTCGCCGACCGGCAGCAGGTAGTAGCCGGTGGTGCACAGCACCACCGCGACAGCCGTACCGGCGAGGTTCCACGCCCGGAGCACGGCCGCCAGCGTCGGTCAACGCGGGCGGCCGCGCCAGTCAGGCCGCGACCGGCACCGACGCCCGCGAGGCCCGGGCGAGGCGGCGGGTGCCGATGGCGCGGCAGACCAGGTAGATCACGAACGAGATGATCGTGACGAAGGCGCTCACCGGGGCGCCCGGCGCCAGCGACAGCAGGATCCCGCCCAGCACGGCCACCTCGGCGAACACCACGGCCAGCACGGTCGCGCGGACCGGGCTCGCGGTCACCCGGGCGGCGGCCGCGCCCGGCGTGACCATCAGGGCCAGGACCAGCAGCGCACCCACGGTGTAGACGCCCAGCGCGGTCGCGACGCCGACCAGGACCGCGAACAGCGGCGTCAGCACGCGCGTCGGCACACCGCGCGCGGTGGCGACGTCGGGGTCGACGCTGGCGAACAGCAGCGGTCGGTAGACGAAGGCCAGCACCAGCAGCACGACCAGGGCGCAGCCGCTGAGCAGCAGCACGTCGGCCGAGTCCACCCCCACGATCTGGCCGACCAGCAGGCTGAACTTGTTCGCGGTGCGCTCCGGGTTCAGCCACAGCAGGAACACGCCCACGCCCAGCCCGAACGACAGGATCGCGCCGATCACCGAATCGCGTTCGGTGTGCTTCTGCCCCAGCAACCCGAGCAGCAGCGCGGCCACCACCGCACCGGCCAGCGCACCGACGCCGACGCTCGCGCCGACCAGCAGCGCTGCGGCGGCACCGGTGAAGGCCAGTTCGGCGGTGCCGTGCACGGCGAAGGACATCTTGCGGGCGACCACCAGCGGCGCCAGGCAACCCGACACCAGGCCGAGCGCGGCGGCGGCCAGCAGCGCCTGCTGCACGAACGGGTAGCCGAGCAGGGTGATCATGGTGTCGAAGTCGAGCACCTTGCTCAGCGATTCACCGACGTCGTTCACGCTTCTTCCGCTCCCAGCACGTGGTGCTCGTCGTTCTCGGCACCGGCGACGACCAGCCGTCCGCCGACGCGGGCGACCTCGATGTCGGTCCGGTAGAGCTCCGAGAGCGTCTCGGAGTTCATGACCTCGTCCGGCGTGCCGATCCGGAACCGGCCGTCGACCAGGTACAGCACCCGGTCCACCAGCGGCAGCACCGGGTTGATCTCGTGCGTCACGAACAGCACGCCCGCGTTGGTGCGGCGGGCCTGCTCGGCGATCAGCCGGGAGACCTTGCGCTGGTGCGAGAGGTCCAGCGACAGCAGCGGTTCGTCGCACAGCAGCACCGACGGGTCACCGACGAGCGCCTGCGCGACCCGCAGCCGCTGCTGCTCACCGCCGGAGAGCAGGCCGACCGGCATCTTCGCGTACTCGGTCGCCTCGACCGCGCGCAGCGCGTCGGCGACCCGCCGCTTCCGCTCCCGGCGACCGCCGAAGCCCATGCCCCAGTGGTGACCGTCGAGGCCGAGGCCGACGAGGTCGCTGCCGCGCACCGTGACGTTGGCCTCCAGCGCGCGCTGCTGCGGGATGTAGCCGATCCGGTCGCTGCCGCGCCGCGCGGGCTCCCCTCCGATGTGGACGGTTCCGGCGTTGAGCGCCTGCAGCCCGAGCAGCACGCGCAGCAGGCTCGTCTTGCCCGAGCCGTTCGGGCCGAGCACGGCCACGAACTCACCGGGCGCGACGTCCAGGTCCAAGCCGGACCACAGGGTTCGCTCGCCGTAGGCCAGCGTCGCGCCGCGCAGCGAAACGGCCGGAGACCCGGCGGCGGCCTCAGCCGCCACCGGGTCCCGGTTCTCCGCGAGCTGTTCTGATGTCATCGGTTGAGCGCACCTTGCAGAGCGGTGATCTGGGCGTCCATCCACTGCACGTAGCTCGTGCCCTGCGGCAGCGTCTCGGTCAGCTCGACGACCGGGATGCGCTGCGCGTCGGCGGCGCTGCGCACGTTGCGCGTCACCGGCGACTCGGTCTGCGGGTTGTAGACCACAGCCACGGCCTGGTGGGCGTTGATGGCGTTCTGGATGTCGGCCACGGCGGCGGCCGACGGGTCGGTCTCGGCCTCGATGGCGTTGACGAACGAGGGCGGGGTCACGTCGTTGAGCTTGGCGGCCTCGATCATGTAGTGCGCCACCGGCTCCGTGACGATCACCGGCTTGCCCTGGTGAGCTGCGGCGATCTCGCCGACGCGGCCTTCCAGCCCGGCGACCTGCTGCTCGAAGGCGGCGGCGTTGGCCTCGAACTGCTGGGCCTTGGCGGGCTGGAGCTTGCCGAGCTCGGCGGCGACCTTGTCGGCGACCTCGTGCACCACGTGCAGGTCGTACCAGACGTGCTCGTTCACCGAGTGGTCGTGCCCCGCGTGCCCGCCCTGCGGCTCCTCGGCGTGAGGTTCACCGGCGTGAGGTTCACCGGCGTGAGGTTCGCCGGCGTGAGGTTCGCCAGCGTGAGGTTCGCCAGCGTGCGGTTCACCGGCGTGCTGTTCCCCAGCGTGCGGTTCGCCCGCGTGCTGCTCCCCTGCGTGCTGCTCGCCCTGCGGTGGCGCGGGCTGCGGCGGCGCGGGCTGCTCGTGCTCGGCGTCGACGGCCTGCACGGTCGGCTTGGCGTTGCCGCCCAGCACCTGGGTCATGAACTCGTCGTAGCCGCCCCCGTTGAGCACCACCAGGTTCGCGTCGCTGATCTTCGCGGCGTCCTGCGGGCTGCTCTCGTAGGAGTGCGGGTCGGACGCGGCGTCGCTGATGATCGACTCGACTTCGACGCCGTCGCCGCCGACCGCCTGCGCGACGCTGCCCCACACGCTCGTCGACGCGACGATCTTGATCTTGTCGTTGGGCCCAGGTGCGGCGGGCTGGCCCGCCGAGCAGCCGCTCAGCGCGATGGCGCCGACGGTCATTCCGGCTAAGGCGGTCACAGCGGTGCGGCTGCGGACGGTCATGGATGGCACTCCCGGGTGATCAGTTCAGGACGCTGTCGAGCGACTCCAGATGCGAACGGTAACGGAAACCGTTGTCAACTGCAGTCTAAGCACCCTTCAACCAAACACTCCAGCCCCCGGCGTATTTCCGAACGCGACATGCCCCACACGCAGCAACAACGCCCCCGACCGGAAACCGGACGAGGGCGTTGGCGCGATCGCCGACCCCGCAGGAGACGGCGGCGATCGGAACCGAGGGTCAGGCGGCCAGGCGGTCGCCTGTTTCGGGGTGGAAGAGGTGGACTTCGCCGGCGTCGCGGAGGGCGACCTTGACCTTCTGGCCCAGCGCCGGGGGCGTGCGGCCGTCGGCGCGGACGACGAAGCGCTCCGAGGAACCGCCGACCGTGATCGAGCCGTGGATCAGCGCGTCCGCGCCCAGCTCCTCGACCAGCTCCACGGTCATGTCCAGGCCCGCGCTGTCGCTGGAGGCCAGCTCCAGCGCCTCCGGGCGGACGCCGAAGGTGACCTCCTTGAGGTCGCCGGCGGCGGCCAGCGCCTCGCGGGACAGCGGCACCGTGGTGCCGTCGAGCACCGCGCCTTCGCTGCTCAGCGGCACCGTCTTGAGGTTCATCGCCGGCGAGCCGATGAAGCCCGCGACGAAGGCGTTGGCCGGGTTCTCGTAGAGCTCGCGCGGGGTGGCCACCTGCTGCAGCAGACCGTCCTTGAGCACCGCCACGCGGTGGCCCATCGTCATCGCCTCGACCTGGTCGTGGGTGACGTAGATGGTCGTGGTGCCCAGGCGCTTCTGCAGCGCGGCGATGTTGGCGCGGGTCTCCACGCGCAGCTTGGCGTCCAGGTTGGACAGCGGCTCGTCCATCAGGAACACGCTGGGCTCGCGGACGATCGCGCGGCCCATCGCGACGCGCTGGCGCTGACCGCCGGAGAGCGCCTTGGGCTTGCGGTCCAGGTACTTCTCGAGGTCGAGCATCTTCGCCGCCTCGGTCACCTTCTCGTGGATGACCGCCTTCGGCGTCTTGCGCAGCTTGAGCGCGAAGCCCATGTTCTCCGCGACCGTCATGTGCGGGTAGAGCGCGTACGACTGGAACACCATCGCGATGTCGCGCGACTTGGGCGGTGTGTTGGTGACGTCGTTGCCGCCGATGGAGATGCCGCCCTCGTCGATGTCCTCCAGCCCGGCCAGCATCCGCAGCGCCGTGGACTTTCCGGACCCGGACGGCCCCACCAGAACGAGGAACTCGCCGTCTTCGACGTCCAGTTCCAGCTGGTCGACCGCCTTGACCGGCGGACTGCCCGGGTAGACGCGAGAGGCGTTGACGTACGCGACCTCAGCCATATGTGACACCCTTCACTACAATCGGTCCAGGAGAAAGTAACCTGTCGTCGTCTGGACGTCACCCCTCCGAGTGCCGCAATTCCAGAGCGTGATCACTGCGCGTCGCTCCGTGTTCGGCATTCGAACATCAGTGGGACGTAGGTCATGCTCGCTTCACCCTCGGGTTCTGAACCGTTACGGTTCCTGCATGGCGCGGTCAACGAATGCCCGGCGGCCTGCGACCCTCGCGTCGCTCGCTGCGGAACTCGGGGTTTCCCGGACGACGGTGTCGAACGCCTACAACCGTCCGGATCAGCTGTCCCCTGAGCTGCGCAAGCGCGTCCTGGAGACGGCGCGGCGGCTCGGGTACCCGGGACCGGACCCGGTCGCACGCTCGCTGCGCACCCGCAAGGCGGGTGCGGTCGGCCTGCTGCTCACCGAGAACCTCTCCTACGCCTTCCGCGACCCGGGAGCCGTCGGGTTCCTGGAGGGACTCGCGTTGGCCTGCGAAGACGCCGGGCAGGGACTCACCCTCATACCGGCCAGCCCGGAGCGCGAGGACGTCGCCTCGGTGCACCGCGCCGGTGTCGACGGTTTCGTCGTGTACTCCGTCCCGGAGGACGACCCGCACCTGGCCGCGGTGCTGGAACGCCCCGTGCCCGTGGTGGTCTGCGACCAGCCGCGCCTGGACAACCTGGACTGGGTCGGCCCGGACGACCGCAAGGCCATCAAGGCCGTCGCCGACCACCTGATCGGGCTCGGCCACCGCCGCATCGGCGTGCTGTGCATGCGCCTGGCGCGCGGCCGCAACGACGGCCCCGCCACCGTGCAGCGGCAGGCCAACGCCAGCTTCCACGTGCAGAAGGCCCGGCTGACCGCGCTCGCCGAGGAGTTCAGCGAGGCCGGTGTGGACTGGACGACGGTGCCCGTCGTGGAGCGCTTCGACCACACGCTGGACTCGGGCGCTTCCGCCGCCGCGCAGGCGCTGGAGATCGACCCGGAGATCACCGCGCTGGTGTGCACCTCGGACATCCTGGCGCTGGGCGCGCTGCGCGAGGCCGGCAACCGAGGCCTGCGCGTGCCGGAGGACTTGACGATCACCGGGTTCGACGGCATCCCGGACGCCGAGCGCGCCGGGCTCACCACGGTCCGCCAGCCCTGGCTGGAGAAGGGCCGCGCCGCGGGCCGCCTGCTGCTGGAGACCGCCGAACCGAGCCGTCCCCGCCACATCCAGCTCGAAACCCAGCTCATCACCGGCACGACGTCGGGCCCGCCCCGCTCCGGTGAGGAGTTCTGGTTCGGCCCCTGACCAGCCCTTTTCCAATTTCGCGCGAAATTCGACGTCGACGTTTCGGGGTCGAACTTCGCGCGAAATTCGAATCCCCCCTGGGCGGGTGACCACGGATGCGGGGTCAAGGGCCTGCGCGGGTCAGTAGTTGGACCACTCGCTCTGGGTGTAGTCGAGGATCGTCGGGTGCATCAGGGTGGAGACCTGGAGGTCGGTGAGGCGGCCCCGGTCCGGTGGGAACGCTTGGGCCGCCTGCAGCGTGGGCCCATCCAGGGAGCGCAGCGGCGGGGCGTCCGGGGCGAGGCGCGGTTCCGGAGGCGCTGATCCCTTGGTGGCCAGGTGGAATCCCCACTCGCCGAAGGTCGGGACCGAGACCTCGTAGGGCGTGGTCGCCAGGCCGGTGGAGCGGAGCGTGGTCTCGACGCACCAGTAGGCCTGCGGGGCGAAGTACGGCGACCCCGACTGCACCACCATCCGCGCCCGGTCGGTCATTGCGTGGCCGACCAGGCCGTAGAACTCCGCCGAGTACAGCTTCGCGGTCGCCGTGGAGTCGGCGTCGGGCATGTCGACGTACACCACGTCGTAGCGCTCCCGGTTCTCCCGCAGCCAGGTGAACGCGTCGGCGGAGATCGCGCGCACCCTCGGGTCCCGGAAGGAGTCGTGGTTCAACGAGGTCACGCGCTCGTCGGTGCGGGCGAGCTCCAGCACCGCCGGGTCGAGGTCGACCAGCGTCACCTCGCGCACGTCCGGGTAGCGCAGGATCTCCCGCAGCGCCAAGCCGTCCCCGCCGCCGAGGACGAGCACGCGTCCGCGCGGCCCGTTCATCGCCGGGTGCACCATCGCCTCGTGGTAGCGGTGCTCGTCGACCGAGCTGAACTGCAGGTCGCCGTTGAGGAAGAGCCGCGTGTCGGGCACACCGGTCAGCGACACCTTCTCGGTGAGCACCACGTCCTGGTACGGCGAGCGCTCGGCGTGCACCACCGGGTCCTTGTACAGCGCTTGCCGAGCGGTGACCTCGAAGTCGTCGGCCAGCGCGCAGGCGCTCACCAATACCCCGCCGACCAGCACCGACGCGCTGATCAGCAGCAGCTTCGCCCGCTTGGACAGCTCGTGGCGGAAGACCGTGAGCACCAAGGCGATCCCGGCGGCGGCGTTGAGCATCCCGACCAGCAGCGCGCCCTGCATCTGCCCGAACAGCGGCAGCAGCAGGAACGGGAACGCCAGGCCGCCGACCAGTCCTCCGACGTAGTCGGCGGCGAACAGGTCGGCGACCGCCGATCCGGCGTCCTGCCTGCGGATCCGCTGCAGCATCACCATCAGCAGCGGGATCTCGGCACCGATCAGCACGCCGAGCACCAGCGCCGTCGCCACCAGCGCCGGCAGGTAGAGGTGCAGCCACGCGAAGGCCGCGTACAGGCCGAGCACGCTGAGCCCGCCGAGCAACGCCAGCAGCAGCTCGATCCCGGCGAACGACGCGGCGGCCCAGGGCTGCAGCGGCTTCGCGACCAGGGCGCCGACGCCCATCGCGAACACCATCAGAGACAACACGATCGAGGCTTGCCCGATCGTGTCCCCGATCAGGTAGCTGCCGAGCGCGACGAGCGCGAGCTCGTAGACCAGACCGCACGCGGCGCAGACGAACACCGCGACGAGCACCGACGTCCGGGCGATCCGGCCGCGCGGTGCGGGCGCGGTGTCCTCCTGCTCGAGCGGGACCTGCGTGGCCGTCAATAGATCGCCGCGGCGATGATCACCGCGAGCACGACGTGCGCAGCCGCCGACACCCAGGTGGCCGGGTGCAGGTTCGGCGAGGACAGCTCGTCCCCGAGCTTGCCCGGGGTGATCGCGTCGACCAGCACGAACGCCAGGCTCATGAGGACCAGGCCGAGCAGACCGTAGGCGACGGTGCCGATGAGACCGGCGAGCAGGTCGTCAGCGCTGGCGTAGATCGCCGTGGTGAGGATGATCCCGACGCCGAGCAGGCCGGAGACCAGCAGCAGCGCGGCGTTCGGGTTGCGGTCAACCCAGATCAGGTCGCGCAGTTTGCCCGGAGTCGCCAGGTCGACGAGCACGTAGCCGAGCGCCATCATCGCCACCCCGATCACCCCGTAGGCGACCGCGGCGAACAAACCGGCGGGCAGTTCGTAGAGCAAGGTAATCGGCCTTCCAGTCGTGGTGTGTCAGCGTCGGAACCCGGTGGGTCCCCCACATCATTTGCCTTCTCCGGGCCCGCCGCCGCGGAAGCCCTCCTCGTAGGTGGAGCTCCAGGCCCAGATCCCGCCGAGGTGGGAGTGGTAGCGCCGGTAGGCGTCGTCGGCGTCCATCAGGTGGATCACCGAACCGGGGCCGTTGGGCTGGATGACGATCGCGTCATCGGAGTAGCGCAGGTAGATGCCCGCCGCGTCGCTGCTCTCGGACTGCGGGCGCCACTTGGCGGTGATCTCGCGGGAGACGACCGGCGGCGCCTTCGGGCTGGTGTAGGCCTCGTTGTCGTCGTCGCCCGGGATGTCGAGCTGGGCGGCCCGGGTGTAGTTGTCGGCCACGTAGCCGTGCGGTCCCGAGCTCTTGGCGAAGATCATCACCATCGCGACGATCAACGCCACCACGGCGACGAGCACCGCGATCAGAATCCAGTACCTGGGTTTCATCGCCCCGTCCCCTTTGTGCCTGATTGGCGATCAGGCTATAGGCCGGAGATCACCCGTGTGGCTCAGTTGGGTGAAAAGCGGGCCGCCACCGCGAAGGTGGACGGCCCGCTCGTCAACGACGACTACGCCGAGAGCAGCTGGGCGCAGCGGATCAGGCCCAGGTGCGAGTAGGCCTGCGGGTGGTTGCCCAGGGAGCGCTCCGCGATCGGGTCGTACTCCTCGGACAGCAGGCCCGTCGGCCCCGCCGTGTCCACGATCTGCTGGAACAGCTCCTCGGCCTCGGTCCGGCGACCGGTGAGCAGGTAGGCCTCGATCAGCCACGCCGCGCACAGGTGGAAACCGCCCTCGTCACCGGGCAGGCCGTCGTCGCGCCGGTAGCGGTAGACGGTGGAGCCGCTGCGCAGCTCCGCCTCGATGGCGGTGACGGTGGCGCGGAACCGCTCGTCGGACGGGTCGATCAGACCCGACAGCCCGACGTAGAGCGACGCCGCGTCCAGGTCGGAGCCCTCGTAGGCGGTGGTGAAGGCCTGCACGTCCGGGTGCCAGCCGTTCTTCACCACGTCCTCGGCGATCTGGTCGCGCAGCGGGATCCAGCCTTCCTCGATCTCGCGCCCGTAGGCCTCGGCGATCTTGATCGCGCGGTCCAGCGTCACCCAGCACATCACCTTGGAGTACACGTGGTGCCGGGGCGCGTCGCGCTCCTCCCAGATGCCGTGGTCGGGCTCGAACCAGCGCTTGCCGACCGCGTCGGCCATCGCCGTGACCAGCTCCCAGTCGTTGTCCCGGACAATGCCGGTGGCCTGCGCCAG
Source organism: Saccharopolyspora mangrovi (assembly GCF_035320975.1). NCBI lineage: Bacteria > Bacillati > Actinomycetota > Actinomycetes > Pseudonocardiales > Pseudonocardiaceae > Saccharopolyspora > Saccharopolyspora mangrovi. The sequence goes on from NZ_JAWLNX010000012.1 coordinate 91,023, forward strand.
GTGCGCGATGAGCTCCACGACCGGTCCGAACACGTCCAACTGGACCTGCTGGTCGGCGAGGTTGCCGACGCGCACCGGGCGCGAACCGGCGTAGCCGGGCAGGCTGTCGATCACGGCCTCCGGACCGAGACCGGTGCCCTGCAGCGAGTACAGCGGGTGCAGCCGCTCCGGGCCCGGGACGGACTCCAGCACCCGGTGCAACCAGTCCAGGAACGACTCGGCCTCGGCGTTGGAACCGAGCGTGACCAGCGCCTGGGCGGTCATCGCACCGTCCCGCAGCCAGCAGTAGCGGTAGTCCCAGTTGCGGACGCCGCCGATCTCCTCGGGCAGCGAGGTGGTGGCCGCGGCCATGATCGCGCCGGTGTCGGAGTGCACCAGGCCGCGCAGCGTCAGCGCCGAGCGGGCGACCAGGTCGCGCTCGACCTCCGGCAGCGACAGCGTCTTCATCCACTCCGACCAGTACGCCTCGGCCTCGGCCCGGCGGACGGGCTCGTCGGTGGGCGTGAGGTCCTCGGTGCCGCCGCGCATCTCCAGCACCACCGGATCACCTTCGGTGAGCTCGATGACGGCCTTCGCCGACTGGTGCATGCCGTCGGAGGTGATCTCCCACTGCACGCCCGGCGAGTGCAGCACCATCGGCTCGGAGGTGCCCTGCACTCGCAGGCCCCCGGCCTCCGGGGTGATCCGCACCGGCACCTGGCCGAACTCCGGGCGCGGCGCGAACTCCACCGACACCGTGGTGCTGCCGTTGATCACCCGCACCAGGTCGGTGCGGTGGCTGTCGGTGCCGTGCGCCAGGTAGTCGGTCACCAGCAGCCGCGACCAGCGGGTTTCCACGGTCATGGTGTTGGGGACGTAGCGCTGGCCCAACGGCAGCGGGCTGCGCTGGCCGCCGTTGCCCACGGCGTGCGGGCGGATGCTGAAGTGGCCGGCGGCGGTACCGCCGAGCAGGTCGGCGAAGACCGCCGCCGAGTCCGGGCCGGGGTGGCACATCCAGGTCACCCGGGCGTCCGGGGTCACCAGCGCGATGTTGCGCTCGTTGGACAGCATGGTCAGCCGCTCGATGGGCGGCGCCTGCTCGCCGTAGAGCCAGGTGCGCCGCTCCTCCATCAGGAACGCGAGCACGGTGGCCACGTCGGTGGTGCTGTTGATCCGGTGCCCGGCCAGCGACTCGCCGTCGCCGACCTTGATCCCCAGGTCAGGGCCCTGGAGCCGAGCGAAGGCCTTCTCGTCGGTGACGTCGTCGCCGAGGAAGACCGCGGCGGTGGCGCCGACCTGGTGGCGCAGCGCGTCGAGCGCGTTGCCCTTGTCGGTCTGCACCACGGCCAGCTCGACGACGGCCTTGCCCTCGGTGACCTGCACGCCGTCCCACTGCGCGGGGCCGTTGCGGACGGCGTCGAGGACGGCGTCGGCCACCTCCTGCTCGGCGCGGCGGACGTGCACCGCGACGCTGGCCGGCTTGGCCTCCAGCGTCACGCCGGTCCGGCCGCGCACGATGTCCTGCACGGCGATCTGGAGTTCAGTGCGCAGCTGGGTGGCTTCGGGTTCGAGACCGTGCACGAAGCCGACGTCGAACTCCGAGCCGTGGGGGCCGCCGCGGGGGGCCACGGCGGGCCGCCCGGCCACGGTGGCGAGGACACGCCCCGCGCGACCCGCGATCACCGCCGTGGTGGTGGCGGGCAGCGCGGCGAGCGACCGCAGCGCGTGCACCGATTCGGGCAGGGGTTTGGCCTGGGTGGGATCGGCCACGATCGGTGCGAGCGTGCCGTCGTAGTCGCAGGCGACCAGAAGTCGAGGTGTCCGCGCGAGCTGCACGATCACGCGACGCAGCTCCGCAGGCAGGGCTTCGGCGGTCAACGCCATACTCCTTGGGGGCGGGTCAAGTCTGGATGGATCGATCCGGTTCGCCGCCGCGATCTGCTGGCGACCGGTTCTGCTCAGTATCACCGACGTCGTGCGATCCGTGTTGCGGACCGGTCACCGTCAGCTACTCCACGAGAGGTGCGCCCAACGCTTCGAGGAACGACCGCGCCCAGCGGTCGACGTCGTGCGTGAGCACTTGCCTACGCAGAGCGCGCATCCTACGGCGACCCTCCGCCTCGTCGATCTCCAGGGCGGCCAGCAGCGCGTCCTTCACGCCGTCCAGGTTGTGGGGGTTCACCAGGAACGCGCTCGTGAGTTCAGCGGCGGCACCGGCGAACTCGCTGAGCACCAGCGCGCCGCCCAGGTCGTAGCGGCAGGCGACGTACTCCTTGCAGACCAGGTTCATCCCGTCGCGCACCGGCGTGACCACCATGACGTCGGCAGCGGCGTAGAGCGCGACGAGGTCCTTCTTGTCCACCGAGGTGTGCAGGTAGTGCACGGCGGGGTGGCCGACGCGGCCGAACAGGCCGTTGATCCGGCCCACCTGGCCCTCGATGTCCTCGCGCATCTGCTTGTAATGCTCGACGCGTTCCCGGCTGGGCGTGGCGACCTGGATCATCGTCACGTCCTCGGCCTTGATGTGGCCTTCGGTGAGCAGTTCGTGCATGGCGTGCAGCCGCACGTCGATGCCCTTGGTGTAGTCGAGCCGGTCCACCCCGAGCATGATCTTGCGGGGGTTGCCGAGGTCGGCGCGCAGCTTCCGGACCCGCTGCTGCACGTCCTTGCTGCGCGCGAGCCGGTCCAGCTCGGTGGAGGCGATGGAGATCGGGAACGCGCCGACCCGCACGGTCCGGTCGCCGACCTGCACGACACCGGGCCGGTTGCGCACGCCGACCTGTCCGCGGCTGGGTTCGAAGCCGGCGAGCCTGCGGGCCAGCCAGAGGAAGTTCTGCGCGCCGCCGGGCCGGTGGAACCCGACCAGGTCGGCGCCGAGCAGGCCGCGCACGATCTCGGTCCGCCACGGCAGCTGCATGAACAGCTCCACCGGCGGGAACGGGATGTGCAGGAAGAAGCCGATGCGCAGGTCGGGCCGGAGCTCCCGCAGCATCGCCGGGACGAGCTGCAGCTGGTAGTCCTGCACCCACACGGTGGCGCCCTCGGCGCTGACCTCGGCCGCGGCTTCGGCGAACCGGCGGTTCACCCGCTGGTAGGCGTGCCACCAGGAGCGGTCGAACACCGGGGGAACGACCACGTCGTGGTAGAGCGGCCACAGCGTGGCGTTGGAGAAGCCCTCGTAGTACTCGGCGAACTCGTCCGCCGACAACCGGACCGGGTACAGCTGCATCTCGTCGTCGTCGAAGGGCTCGACGTCGACGTCGGCGACACCCGGCCAGCCGACCCAGGCGCCGCGGCGGGCGCGCAGGAACGGCTCCAGCGCGGAGACCAGCCCGCCGGGGCTGTGCTTCCAGCGCTCGGTGCCGTCGTCCAGCCGCTCCAGGTCGACCGGAAGCCGGTTGGCGACCACGACGAAGTCCGCCCGGCTGGAACTCCTGTTGGGCTCGTCGCCCTTGCTCACCGGAAACCCTCCCGCCGTGTATCCACCTGTAGTTGCGAGGCTACTCAAACGACCTCGTCATCGCGTGCTTCGTGTGGACCAAACACACCCGCGTGTTTCGGTCCGGATGGGGCCTTAACTTCGCTGCCGTTGCGCAACGCGGCAACTCGCGGGTCAGTCCAGCCGCCGCCGGCTCGGGCGCAGTGGACCGGACAGCCGGGGCCCGGAGATCCGCCGCTCCAACCGGCCGAGCCTGCTGCGCACCGGCTGCGCCAGGTACTCGCCGAGCACCACGCCCGCGCCGAGCGCGAGCCCGGTGGCCACCGCCAGCATCAGCGTCGCCACACCGGCCGGGCTGCGGAGCACCGACAGCTCGAACAGCCCCCGGTAGGTCGCCAGGCCGGGCAGCAGCGGCGACACCGCGGAGACCGCGATGACCAGCGCCGGGATCTGCAGCCGCCGGGCCACGATGCCGCCGACGAAACCGACGACCGTGGTGGCCACGGCACCGGCGAGCACCGGGTTGACCTCGACACCGCCGGGCACGGTCAGCACCGCGTGCACCCCGGCGGCGACACCGCCGCCGATGCCGGCGATCAGCAGCGGCCGCGGCGGCGCGTAGCTGGCCAGCGCGAAGCACGCCGACGTGGAAGCACCGGCCAGCACCTGCACCGACAGCACCAGGCCGGGTGCGCTCACCTGCGCGCGCCCCAGCGACTGGGCGTCGAGCCCGGCGACGCTGTCGCCGCCTATGCGCAGTCCGATGTAGAGCGCGAGCACCACGCCCGCGATCAGCCCGGCGGTCATCATCGCCAGTTCGGCCATCCGGCCGGCCGCAGTGACGTTGTAGCCGGTGATGGCGTCCTGCATGGAACCGACGACGGTCATACCGGACAGCAGGACGATGATGCTCGCGGCGATCGCCAGCGGCGGGTCGTGCAGGATCCCGGCGGCGTAGGCGCCGAGCGCGAGGCTGGTGGCGATCACACCGCCGACCGCCTGCTGGAAGAAGAACGGCAGGGCGCGCTTGTTGAGCAGCCGGCCGATGCGGTCGACCAGCGCGGTGGTGCCCGCCGCGACCATCGGGAGGAACGGGTCCTCGCCGCCGCCGAGCAGCACCGCCAGCGAAGCGGCCATGCCCGCCCAGGCGAGGGTGGCGACCCAGCGCGGGAAGGGGTGCGCGGCGGTGGTGATCCGGTCCAGCTCGGCGTAGGCGTCACTCGCGCTGATCTCGCCCGCGGTGATCCGCCGCAGCAGCTTCTCCACGTCGGCGAGGCGCGTGTAGTCGATGGAGCGGTTGCGGACCACGCGCAACGAGGTGATCGGCGGCTGCTCGGTGCCTCGGTAGCAGGAGACCGTGATCGACGTGTAGATCACGTCGACCTCGCAGTGCGGCAGACCGTAGGCGCTGACCACGCCGATGATGGTCGCGGTGACGTCGGAAGCACCGGCGCCGCTGGCCATCTGCACCTCGCCGATGCGCAGGCCGAGGTCCAGGACCAGGTGGACGGTTGATTCCTCGGGCAGCGAAGGCCCGTAGACGACGTTGCGAGAGCCCGGGACGATCGTCTGCTCGGGGTCGCGCCGCCGCAGCACACCACGCGCGCGCTGCGTGATTCCCACCGCGGTCTTTCCTTCCTGCCGCACCCCGCGAGCGGAGCGCCGCCGTGGCTGATCTTCCCCTCGGGCATCGCCTGTCATGAGCGGACCGTTGCACTCGGCATCTGTGGCTTCCATCACTGGTCGTGGGCGCACGCGCGGCCGCTTCCCGATCCGAGCGCCGCGGCGCTTACGATGTTCGCGCACACCTCGTTCGTGCGTCGCCGCTGTAGCTCAGTTGGTAGAGCGCCCGCCTTGTAAGCGGATGGTCAGGGGTTCGAGTCCCCTCAGCGGCTCCGAGCGTACCTGACCTGGCCTTTTAACCGAGCGGGTACGCCTGTGTCCGCTCCGCCACAGCCATACGAGTGGAATTTGGTCCCGAGACCAGCAAAAATGTAACGGCGGGCCCACAACCTGCGATTACGGCCCCTTTTCGGATGCGCCGAAGGTCACTTCCGACGACGCGGCTGGACATCGGACGACCCCGACCTATACCGTCGCTGCGGATGTCGATCGTGAATTCTGGTGGGGTTGCTGGTGCGCATTGTCGTTGACGATCTGACAGGCCCGGAGATCGAGGCTTTCCTGCAGGGTCACATCAGCGAGATGCGGGCGATGTCACCGCCGGGGAGCACCCACGCGCTGGAGCTCAGCTCCCTTCGCCGACCTGGGGTTACGTTCTGGACCGCACGTGAGGGCGACGCCGTGCTCGGCTGCGGGGCGATCAAGGAAATCGACCTCGAGCACGCCGAGATCAAATCAATGCGGACCGACCCCGCTCACAAGAATCGCGGAATCGCGTCGGAACTCCTGACGCACATCATCGGCGAATCGAAACTCATGGGCTACACGCGGCTGAGCCTGGAAACGGGCTCCGCCGAGTTTTTCGAACCCGCCCGCAAGCTCTACCTCAAACACGGCTTCGACTACTGCGACCCCTTCGCCGAATACCGGAAAGACCCCAACAGCGTCTTCATGACCCGAACCCTCTGACCCGGCGCGACAGCGCGGCCCGACTCCCCGCCCCGAGCCGCTGGGGCCCGACGCCTCCGCGGGTCCGCATCGGCGATGGGGCGCATGATGTGGGTGTGGGCGCTGAGGTGACGCTGACCGATCGGTTGTTCCGGGTGGCCGTCTGGATCAAGGGGCTGGACGCCGTGGGGCAGCTGGCCGGCGGCGTGCTGCTGATCTTCTTCCCGCCGGCGGCGCTGACGCGGATCGCGCACGGCGTGGTGACCCGCGACCTGCTCGGCCCGCCGACGGGGGCGCTGGCCGGGCACTTCGAGGAAGCCCTGCACCACCTCGCCGACGGCAGCGCCCGCACCTTCGTGATCGGCTACCTGCTGGTGCACGGCCTGATCAAGCTCGGCCTGGTCGTCGCGCTGCTGCGCAAGGAGATCCGCTGGTACCCGGTGGCCATCGCCGCGCTGGGGCTGTTCGTGCTCTTCGAGCTGGTCCGGGGCGTGCAGACGCACTCGCTGGTCTTGCCGCTGCTGACCGTCCTGGACATCGCGATCATCGTCATGGTGATCAAGGAGTACCGCGAGCTGCGCCGAGAACCCGCCTGAGGCACCGATCTCCAGCCCGAGCGACATCCGCGGAGTCCGAATTCCGTTGGGAAATACTGGGAATTGCCGCCCCGCGCATTTCCCAGTAATTGGCGAGAAGTGCTCAAACAATGGACACCGTCACTCGGTGGAGTGATGGTCGATTTCGGTCCTCGCCAATCCGCGAACCGAAGGAGACCAACGTGTCGCTCGTCCGCAATCTCGCCGGACTCGCCGGTGCCGTGATCGCCGGCGGCCTGCTGGCGGTGCCCGCGCAGGCTGATACCACTCCGCAGGACGTCCAGCCGTACATCATCGACGGCCGCGAGGTGGACAGCGCGCCGTGGGCCGCCCGGCTGTTCGTCGACGACCAGGAGACCTGCACCGCGTCGATCATCGCGCCGGAGTGGGTCCTGACCGCTCAGCACTGCGTCGCCGACGCGGCCGACGGCAACGGCCTGAGCTTCAACATCGGCGACGTCGACCAGACCAAGGGTGAGCGCGCCAACGCCATCCCGGGCGAGGTGCACATCCACGACACCGCCGACATCGCGCTGGTCAAGATCGACCACGCGGTGCAGACCTCCTACGCGCCGCTGGGCGACCCGGGCGCGGTCAAGGTCGGCGACACCGTCCAGACCTACGGCTGGGGCGCGACCTGCACCGACAAGCCCGAGATCGAGTGCCAGGCGCCCATCCTCAAGGTCGCCGACGTCAACGTGACCGGCGTGAACGGCGACTGCACGGACTACCGCGGCGGCCAGGCCGTGTGCGCCTCGCGCGGCGACGGCATCCCGGCCGGCGGCGACTCCGGCGGCCCGATGTTCGCGGGTGACAAGCAGGTCGGCGTGGCCTCCACCAGCGACCGCGCGAGCTCGACGGCCTACACCAACATCACCGAGTACCGCGACTGGATCTCCGGGCTGGCCGGCGTCTGATCGACCTCCCACCGGGAGCCCGCCGCAGGCACGGGCCTCCCACCACCGAGCGGGCGCACTCGCCCGGGGCGTGCCGGCCCCGCGAGTGCGCCCGCTCCCTTTTTTCACCGGATCCGAGCAGTATTTGCAACACCGGAAGATTTCCTGTCCGACGCTGATCAACGACTCGTGAATTCGACGTTTCCGCAGGTCAGGGCGGGCTGAAAATTGTCCTGCTAATCTCGCAGGATGGGGGCTAGCACCGGCTGAGACGGGGAATCAACGCTTCTGTAGTGCTTCTCACGTGTAAAATTGCGAATCGCCTGGTAGGTGCCGGAAGAAAGGCGTGAGAACCTGACGCGTTACGGATGTTCTGTTAAGTTGGCAAAACATGACCGGCGATAAACCGAGCCATAAACACAAAGATCGGAATGGCGGAAGCGGTTCAGCCGGACGGTTGGAGATCGACGCTCCGGTCGTCGCGGACGGCCCTGAGCTCTACCGAATCACCCGCGATTCGGCAGTGCTCGATGTGAACTCGTCCTACGCATATTTGTTGTGGTGCCGGGACTTCTCGCAGACCTCCGCGGTGGCGCGTGTCGACGGTGCGGTCGTGGGCTTCGTGACCGGGTTCATCCGGCCCGACGCCCCGGACACCCTCGTGGTGTGGCAGATCGCCGTCGATGCCTCCCAGCGCGGTGGTGGCGTGGCCGGCAAGCTGCTGAACCACCTGGTCGACCGCGTGCTGGGGCGCGGCGTGCGGTTCCTGGAGACCACGATCACACCGGACAACACCGCATCGATCAAGCTTTTCAGCGCACTGGCGCGAGACCGAGCAGCAGAGATCAACAGCAGCGAGTTGTTCACCGCTGACCTGTTCCCCGACTCGCACTTGGGGGAAGACCTGTACCGCATCGGGCCGTTCGACGCCGCCTGAGACAAGCCACCCAATCTTGTTCGTCCCTGAAGCGCCGGGCGCCCGCGCGCCATCGGCGGAACGGAGGATCCGTGAACGACATCTTCGCCACCCATGAGTCCGAGGTCCGCAGCTACAGCAGAACCTGGCCGGCCACGTTCGACCGGGCGGTCGGCAGCTACCTCTACGACGAGGACGGCGCCGCCTACCTGGACTTCTTCGCCGGGGCCGGTGCGCTCAACTACGGGCACAACAACCCGGTGCTGAAGCAGAAGCTGCTCGACTACATCGCCCGCGACGGCGTGACGCACGGTCTCGACCAGGCCACCAAGGCCAAGGCCGAGTTCCTGGAGACCTTCCACTCCCACGTGCTGCAGCCGCGCGGCTTGAACTACAAGGTCCAGTTCCCCGGCCCGACGGGCACCAACTCGGTCGAGTCGGCGCTGAAGCTGGCGCGCAAGATCACCGGCCGCGAGTCGATGATCAGCTTCACCAACGCCTTCCACGGCATGACGCTGGGCTCGCTGTCGGTCACCGGCAACTCGATGAAGCGCGGTGGCGCCGGCATCCCGCTGGTGCACGCCACGCCGATGCCCTACGACGACTACTTCGACGGCCAGGTCCCCGACTTCCTGTACTTCGAGCGCATGCTCGAGGACAGCGGTTCGGGTCTGAACGAGCCGGCGGCGGTCATCGTCGAGACGCTGCAGGGCGAGGGCGGCATCAACTCGTCCCGCCCCGAGTGGCTGCGCGGCCTCTACGACCTGTGCCAGAAGCACGGCATGCTGATGATCGTCGACGACGTGCAGATGGGCTGCGGCCGGACCGGTCCGTTCTTCTCCTTCGAGGAGGCCGGCATCCAGCCCGACATCGTCTGCCTCTCGAAGTCCATCGGCGGCTACGGCCTGCCGCTGGCCCTGACGCTGATCAAGCCGGAGCACGACGTGTGGGAGCCCGGTGAGCACAACGGCACCTTCCGCGGCAACAACCCCGCGTTCGTGACCGCCACCGAGGCGTTCAGGCAGTACTGGGCCGACGACTCGCTGGAGAAGTCGACCATCGCCAAGGGCGAGCGGGTCGGCCAGGTCCTGGAGGAGATCGCCGCCGAGCACGGTGGCGCGATGGCCAAGGGCCGCGGCCTGGCTCGCGGCCTGGGCTTCGAGGACACCAACGTGGCCGGCAAGGTCTCCAAGGCCGCGTTCGACCGGAAACTCCTGATGGAGACCTCCGGCCCGTCCAGCGAGGTCCTGAAGATCATGCCGCCGCTGACGGTGTCGGACGAGGAGCTGGAGAAGGGCCTGGAGATCGTCCGCGACTCCGTCCGTGCCGTTGTGGCCTGATTTGACGTTCGCAACCCCGGGTCGGGAGGGTGAAAAGGTCGTCGATCGGCCTTCGCCTCTCCCGGCCCGGGCACGTCGTGCGGCAAGCTGCGTGTGGCGCGAGCCCGCGCAGTGCACCAACACAGATTCACTGGAGGAAACGTGATCGTCCGGCACCTCTCGGAGATCGAGGACACCGACGCCGACATCAAGACCGAGAACTGGCGCAGCAAGCGCATTCTCCTCGCCAAGGAAAAGCTGGGCTTCTCGGTGCACGAGACCACGCTGTACGCCGGCACGGTGAACGACTTCTGGTACGCCAACCACATCGAAGCCGTGTTCATCACCGAGGGTGAGGGCGAAGTCGAGAACAAGGCGACCGGTGAGGTCCACCAGCTCAAGCCGGGTTCGATCTACGTGCTCAACGACGCCGACAAGCACCAGGTGCGCCCGAAGACGACCATGAAGACCGTCTGCGTGTTCAACCCGCCGGTCACCGGTCGCGAGGTGCACGACGAGAACGGCGTTTACCCGCTGATCGTCGAGGACGAGGTCGCCAGCTGAGTTAACCGACGCCGCGCGGCGGGTACCCGACCGAGGGGGACCCGCCGCGCTGTCTTTCACACACCAGGGTTTTCCCCGCGCGTCGACGCGGGGGAACGCGGGCACTCGACGTGTGCCGCTTCTCAACGAGGAACCGAGAAATGGCGGGCGGTGTCAACCAGACATCGACTCGCTCCGGCGGGAATTCGCGAAGGAGGCGCAACCCATGACCGTCGCTGATCTGAGCACCACGGACCGCTACCCGACGCGGGGCTCCGACTCGGCGCTGCTCGATCGGGCCGACCCGACCGTCTGGCCGGGTGGTTCCACCGGCCCGGCCGCGCGCGAGGAGCTGGCCGCTCACGATGCCAAGGGCTTCCACGTCGTCGAGGGGCTGCTGTCCCCCGCCGAGGTGCAGACCTACTGGCAGGAGCTGGAGCGGCTGACGCGCGATGAGGAGGTCCGCAGCGACGAACGCACGATCATTGAGCGTTCGTCGAACGAAGTCCGCTCGATCTTCGAGGTGCACCGGATCAGCCCGCTGATCGGCGAGCTCGCCCGCGACCCGCGGGTGCTCGACCGCGCCCGGCAGATCCTGGGCTCGGACGTCTACGTCCACCAGAGCCGGATCAACTACATGCCCGGGTACCGCGGCACCGGCTTCTACTGGCACTCGGACTTCGAGACCTGGCACGCCGAGGACGGCATGCCGGCCATGCGCGCGGTGAGCATCTCGATCGCGCTCACCGACAACTACCCGTTCAACGGCGGTCTGATGATCATGCCGGGTGCGCATCGCACGTTCGTGTCGTGCGCGGGTGAGACGCCGGACGACAACTACAAGTCCTCGCTGAAGAAGCAGGAGGCCGGCGTCCCCTCGGAGGACGACATCACCAAGCTTGCCTACGAGCACGGGATCGAGCAGTTCACCGGCTCGGCGGGCTCGGCGCTGTGGTTCGACTCGAACTGCATGCACGGATCGGGCAACAACATCACGCCCTACCCGCGCTCGAACATCTTCATCGTGTTCAACAGCGTCGAGAACACCCTGGTCGAGCCCTACGCGGCCAAGTCCCGGCGCCCGGACTACATCGCAGCCAGGGACTTCACCCCTGTGAGGCGCTGAGCCGAGCCCTGCCCGGAGCCACGACGAGAACTCCAGGCAGGGCCCTGACCAGGAGGTTTCCAATTACGCGCGAAATTCGAATTTCCCACCGCAGGGGGTCAGCGGATCGGGTGGGCGGCGAGGACCTTGCCGATCTCCGCCGCGACCGCGGGGTCGAGGAGGGGGTACCTGCCTCCCGCTACGAAGCGCTCCGAGAGCTCGAAGGTGATGACCTCGCCCTCGGCGAGGAGGTTCGCCGTGCCTTGGGGGTTGGTGGCGACGTTGTCCGGGTGGGTGATGGTGACGTCCGCGTGCGTCGCCGCGAGGTAGGGGCTGGCGAACTGGCTGAAGGAGTCGCCGACCACGCGGACCGGCTCGGTGATCATGCCGGGTCTGGGCGCCGACCTCAGGTGCAGCGGCTGGTGGAAATCGCTGGGCTTGAACTGCGTGTTGTCCGCTCCCCCGTCCGGCGCGAGCGCGTAGGCCTGGATCGGGACCGTGCGCTCCTGGCCCAGCAGATCAGGGATGTCGGCGCTGTGCGGGTACTGCCGCGACGGCGTCATCTTCCACGTGCCGGTGATGCCCGGCGACAGCCGTTCGGCCAGCTGGTAGACCATCGTCGCGCCGCCCTCGTGGGTCCAGTGCGTGTCGATGTCGTGGTAGATCGGGTGCCCGTTGCGCTCGGCGGCCCGCCGCAGCGGTCCGCGCAGGTCGATCGCGCCGGTGGCCTTCGGGACCTCGCGCCAGAACTCCTCGCGGGCCGCGACCGAGCAGTCCTCGCCGGGGTAGTTCTCCGGCAGGTGCTCCGGGTACACGGTCGACTTGTCCGGGGCGATGACCAGCTGGAACTTCCGGCCCGACGACTCGACGGCCTTCCGCCAGGCGCGCAGCCCGGCGATGATCTCGCCCGTGGTGCGGGTCGGCACGCAGCGGTAGGACACGTCGTGACCGAGGTACAGCCAGCCGTCCCGGCCCTCGATGACCGGCGGGAACACGCTCTCGTCGATCGGCGGCTTGGCGTCCACCTGACCGGCGCCCACTGGCGAGCTGTGCGAACCACCGGCCAGCGGGGCCGGTTCGCCGAACACTCCCCTGCTGATGCCGCTGACCGCCTGCACCGCGCCCTTGCGGAACGGCAGGTGATCGGTGGCCCACGCGTTCAACCCGGTGAAGAACCCGAAACCTCGGCTGATGCTGGGGAATTCGGCCAGCGGGCGGTTCTCCAGCTGCTCCGGCCGCGCGCCGAACAACCAGCTGCTCAGCGGGGCGCTGAAGAACGCCAGCGCGCAGATCAACGCCACCAGCTGACGCCGGCCGTGCCGCGGCCGGTGCAGCGGGTGTTCCCGCGGCAACCACGCCTCGTGCACCGGCGGCAGCTCAGGAGATCTCACGTCGCTCACGCCCTCAGAACTGGTAATAAAGGAACGGACTGAACGTGCCGGTGGCGACCAGCAGGCCCGAGTAGCCCAGGCCCGCCGTCAGCACCGCGGCCCGCAGGGCGTAGGCCTCGCGGGTGCGGACGGCCTCCAGGAACGGGCCGGTGCCCGACCCCGCCGGCAGCAGCACCACGACCAGCGCGACCAGCAGGAAGAACAGCCGCTGGTGGGTCACCGAGGCCGAGACGATGTCGGTCAGCCCGGCCAGGTCCGGTACCAGCATGTGCCCCAGCATCACCAGGGCGCTGCCCAGGTCCGGCGCGCGGAAGAACACCCAGCCGACCACCACCAGCAGCATCGTCAAGGCCCGCCGCCCCAACCGGAAGCGCCAGTCCGAGGGTGCCGCCGACCAGCCGAAACGCCGCTCCAGCACGAGCAGCGCACCGTGGAACAGCCCCCACACCAGGTAGGTCCACGCCGCGCCGTGCCAGAAGCCGGTGAGCACGAAGATGATCGTCAAGTTCCGGTAGGTCTTCACCGCGCCCGACCGGTTGCCGCCGAGCGGGATATAGACGTAGTCGCGGAACCAGCGCGACAGCGACATGTGCCAGCGCCGCCAGAACTCGGTGATCGTCACCGACGAGTAGGGCCGCGCGAAGTTCTCCGGCAGCCGGAACCCCAGCATCCGCCCCAGGCCGATGGCCATGTCCGAGTAGCCGGAGAAGTCGAAGTACAGCTGCATCGCGTAGCCGATCGCGCCCAGCCAGGCGATCGCGAACGTCATGTCGTGCGCGGGAGTCGCGAAGCAGGCGTCGACCGTCGGCGCCAGCGTGTCGGCGATGACGACCTTCTTCGTCAGGCCCCACGCGAAGCGCGGGAAACCGGCCGCGATGTCGTCGAGCCGGTGCGTGCGGCGCTGCGGCAGCTGGTCGGCGATCTCCCGGTAGCGCACGATCGGGCCCGCCACCAGCTGCGGGAACATCGCGATGTAGGTGATGAACGAGACCGGGTCTCGCAGCGCCGGGCGCTCACCCCGGTAGATGTCCACCACGTAGGAGATGTGGTGGAAGGTGTAGAAGGAGATCCCGATCGGCAGCGCCAGCTGCAGCACCGGGTAGTCGCCGCCGAACCAGCGCGCCAGCACCGCCAGCTGCTCGGTGGCGAAACCCGCGTACTTCCACACCAGCAGGATCGCCAGGTTGAACGCGACCACGCCGACCAGCAGCCACTTGCGCCGTTCCCGCTGGCCCGGCCACTCGTCGCCCGGTTCCAGACGACGACCGGCCAGGAAGTTCACCACGATGCACGCCAGCAGCAACAACGTCGTGCCACCCGCACCGCTGGCGTAGAACACCAGGCTCGCGATCGCGATGACGACGTTGCGCCCGCTGCGGGGTGCCACCAGCACGACCGCCAGCACGGCCGGCAGGAAGTACCACAGGAACAGCGGTGAAGCGAACGACATGAAGGGCCTCGGTCACGGGAGGCCCACGCCTCCTCGGTCGGTTACCGGAGAAGGAGCCTAACCGAGGTCAGCGTGCCGCAGGCCCGGAATGGACCGGGCTCTCACCCTCAGCGGATCCGACGGCGCCGGGCGACCTCGGAGAGCACCACACCGGCCGCGACCGAGGCGTTGAGCGACTCGACCCCGGTGGCCATCGGGATCGAGACCGTCTGGTCGCAGGTCTCGCGCACCAGCCGCGACAGGCCCCGGCCTTCCGAGCCGACGACGACCACCAGCGGACCGGTGGCCAGCTCCAGCTCGTCGGAGGTGATGTCGGAGTCGGCGTCCAGGCCGACGACCATCAGCCCGGCTTCCTTGTAGTCCTTGAGCGTGCGCGTGAGGTTCACGGCCTTGGCGACCGGTAGCTTCGCCGCCGTGCCGGCGCTGGTCCGCCACGCCACCGCGGTGATGCCCGCGCTGCGCCGCTGAGGCACGACCACGCCGTGGGCGCCGAACGCCGCCGCCGAGCGGATCACCGCGCCCAGGTTGCGCGGGTCGGTGACGCCGTCAAGCGCCACGATCAGCGGCGGCAGGCCGGTGTCCTGCGCGGCGGTCAGCACCTCCTCGGGGTGGGCGTAGTCGAACGGCGGCACCTGCAGGGCCAGGCCCTGGTGCATCGCGTTGCTGGTCAGCCGGTCCAGCTCGACGCGCGGCACGTCGACCACCGGGATGCCCCGGTTCTTGGCCTCGCGGACCGCCTCGGTGACCCGGTCGTCGACGTCGATGCCCTGCGCGACGTACATGCCGCTGGCCGGGACACCGGCGCGGACGCACTCGACCACCGGGTTGCGCCCGGCGACCAGCTCAGGCGCGTTCTCGGCCGCGGTCTGGCGCTTGGCGCGCTGCTGGTCGGCCTTGGCGCGCTGGTCGGCGCGCTTCTTCGCCGGGTGCGTGACGCGGTCCTCCGCCTTCGGCGTCGGGCCCTTGCCCTTGAGACCG
Source organism: Saccharopolyspora mangrovi (assembly GCF_035320975.1). NCBI lineage: Bacteria > Bacillati > Actinomycetota > Actinomycetes > Pseudonocardiales > Pseudonocardiaceae > Saccharopolyspora > Saccharopolyspora mangrovi. Next base: position 106,206 of record NZ_JAWLNX010000012.1, read on the forward strand.
CGCCGTCGCTGCCCGCCGGAACCGACGACCATGCCCTTCTTGTTGGTCTTGCGCACGCCGCCGCGGCGTTTGTCGTTGCCGGCCACGAGTTACCCGTCTTTCAATGTCCACGTCGGACCGTCGGGGGTGTCCTCGACGGCGATCCCGCCCTCCTGCAGCCGGTCCCGCAGCAGGTCGGCGGTGGCGAAGTCGCGCTCCGCACGCGCCTTCTGGCGCTGTTCGAGCACCAGGCGCACGGCCTCGCCGAGCGCGTCGTGCGCGGCGTTGCCGCTGTCCTCCGCCCACTGCGGCGACAGCGGGTCCAGGCCGAGCACACCGGTCATCGCGCGCACCGACGCGGCGGCGACGCGGGCCGCCTCGTCATCACCGCGGTCCAGCGCCGCGTTGCCCTCGCGGACCGCCGCGTGCACGGCTGCGGTGGCCTGGGGCGTGCCCAGGTCGTCGTCGAGGGCCTTGGCGAAGTCGTCGGAGATCTCGCCGGGCTCGACCGAACCGGTGCGGTCGGCGACCTTGCGGACGAAGTTCTCGATCCGGCCGTACGCCGAAGCCGCTTCCTTCAGACCGGCTTCGGAGAACTCGATCGTCGACCGGTAGTGCGGGGTGACCAGGTAGTACCGCAGCTCCACGGCACGCGCGCGCTCCAGCACCGCCGGGATGGACAGCACGTTGCCGAGCGACTTCGACATCTTCTCGCCGCTCATGGTGACCCACGCGTTGTGCATCCAGTACTGCGCGAACCCGTCTCCGGCCGCGTTGGACTGCGCCAGCTCGTTCTCGTGGTGCGGGAACACCAGGTCCAGGCCGCCGCCGTGGATGTCGAACTCGCCGCCCAGGTAGAACGTCGCCATCGCCGAGCACTCCAGGTGCCAGCCCGGGCGACCGTGCCCCCACGGCGTCGGCCAGCTCGGCTCGCCCGGCTTGGCGCCCTTCCAGAGGGTGAAGTCGCGGGGGTCGCGCTTGCCGGAGGCCAGCGACTCGCCCTGCTGCACCTCGTCGAGGCGCTGCCCGGACAGCCGCCCGTACTCCTCGCCGTAGGAGGCGACGTCGAAGTAGACGTCACCGCCGGAGGCGTAGGCGTGGCCCTTGTCGATCAGGCGCTGGATCAGGTCGATCATCTGCGTGACGTGCCCGGTCGCGCGCGGCAGCACCGACGGCGGCAGGCAGCCCAGCCGGTCGTAGGCCGACTCGAAGGCGCGCTCGTGCGTGGCCGCCCACTCCCACCACGGCCGGCCCGCTTCCGCGGCCTTGGTGAGGATCTTGTCGTCGATGTCGGTGACGTTGCGCACCAGGCGCACGTCGTAGCCCGAGTGCTGCAACCAGCGCCGCAGCACGTCGAAGTTCAGCCCGCTGCGGACGTGGCCGACGTGCGGAACGCCCTGCACGGTGGCACCACAGACATAGATCGACGCCACTCCGTCGCAGCGCGGGTGGAACTCGCGCGTCGTGCGGGTCGCTGTGTCATGTAGGTGCAGGCTCACGCCCCCGATGGTACGGGGAAGCACTTCGGGGCAATCACGACAGGCCGGTTGTCGTCAAGTGCGATCCGGAGCCCGGGATTTCAGCGCAGCAGGTCTCCCACCGCGTCGATCAGGCCCCTCGGGCGCTCCGAGGTCGGCGCAGGGTCGACGATCGCGACCTGGCACCCGACAGCGGCCGCGCCGCCGTCGGCCTCCTCGCTGTCGCCGACCATCAGCGCCTCCTCCGGCGCGACGCCGAGGCGCTCGCAGGCCCGCAGGAAGATCTTCGGGTCCGGCTTGATCACCTCTTCGAGGTACGACAGCAGGAACTCGTCAACGTGCTTGCTGATGTCGAGCCGGTCGAAGGCCGGGCGGATGTCGAAGGCGATGTTGCTGATCACGCCCACCTTCACGCCCTGCTCGGACAGCCTGCGCAGCACCTCGGCGGTGTCCGGGTACGGGGTCCACTGATCGGGGTCGATCAACCGGGCGTAGAGGCCGTCCGCCTGCGGGTCCGGAACCCCGGAGCTGCGCAGCACCTCGACGTAGACCTTGCGGTGCAGCGCGGGGTCGAGGTCGCGCTTCTCCCAGGCCTCCAGGTACTCATCGCCGAGCTCGACGATCTGACCGGTGGGGGCGGTCATCCGGCGCATGATCTCGGCCTGCGCCGAGAGGTCGAAGGGGCTTCCGCCGGAGTCGGTGAGGTCGGCGTACCAGGACGGGTTCTCCTCCAGCCGGAACAGCGTGCCGGAGAAGTCGAAGATCACCGCTCGGAGAGTCACACCGGCAACGGTATGCGGGCCCGGCGAACCCCACATGAACATGCGGCCAAGCTCACGACCAGGGACGGGGATTTCCCCCGTTCGCCGGGCCGCGAGCTCACCCGACGACGGTCCTCGCCGGAACCGACCGGACGAAGGGGACGTCGATCACGGGCACGTTTCACCGAACTGCCCGCAGCGGACGCGCGATTCCGGATTGTGGAATCGGCGGTTCGGATCGTTCTTCATCGGGACGACGATGGCCGCGATGCTGGCCGAGGCGCTCAGCCACAGCAGCACGACCGCCAGCGCGAGGTCGAGCTCGTCGCCCAGCGACCACAGGACCATCGACACCGGCCACATCACCAGCGGCTGCACGACGAGCAGCCGACGTACCCACCGGTTCCGCTCGATCATCATGGTTCGAGGATCGCGCGCGAGCACCCCGGATCAGAAGAGCGCGGCCCCTGAGTTTTCCCCGACTCCAACTACCCGACACACCCGGGTACCTGCTCGTCACTCAGCGGAAAACCAACGCCGTCGCCACCGCCGCGATGCCCTCGCCGCGCCCGGTCAGCCCGAGCCCGTCGGACGTCGTGCCGGACACCGACACCGGCGCTCCGACCGCCTTGGACAGCACCTGCTGCGCCTCCTCGCGACGCTTGCCGATGCGCGGCGCGTTGCCGATCACCTGCACCGTCGCGTTGCCGATCACGTGGCCCGCGGCCTCGATCCGCGAGCGGACCTCCTCGAGCAGCTCCGCGCCGTGCGCGCCGGCCCAGCGGTCATCACCGGTGCCGAACACGGCGCCCAGATCACCCAGGCCAGCGGCCGACAGCAGCGCGTCGCACAGCGCGTGCGAGGCCACGTCGCCGTCGGAGTGCCCGGCGCAGCCGTCCACACCCGGCCACTGCAGCCCGGCCATCCAGCAGTCGCGCCCGGCCTGCACCGGATGCACGTCCACGCCTTGCCCGACGAACGGCAGACGATCAGTCACTCGGGGAACTCTCCTCGGCGGCCAGGACGGCCTCGGCGACCGCCAGGTCGAAGGCGGTGGTGATCTTCAGGGCGTCGGGGTGGCCCTCGACGACGTGCACCTTGCCGCCGACGCGCTCGACCAGCCCGGCGTCGTCGGTGGCGATGTCGCCCGCGGAGGCGTAGGCCTGCCGCAGCACGTCGATGTTGAAGCCCTGGGGGGTCTGCACCGCTCGCAGCGGTGCGCGGTCGACGGTCTCCACGACCACGCCCAACTCGTCGACCTTCTTGATCGTGTCCGTCACGGGCAGCACCGGGACCACGGCGGGCGCACCCGCCTCCACCGCGGACACGACGTCGCGGATCATGCTCGCCGGGGTGAAGCACCTCGCGGCGTCGTGCACCAGCACGACGTGCGCGTCCGGAGCGACCTCGGCGACCGCGCCGAGCGCCAGGCGCACCGAGTCGGTTCGCTCGGCACCGCCCGGCACCACGTGCGCGTTCGGCAGCGTGGCGAGCTCGGCCGCCACGACCTCGACCTGGTCGGGCGGCGAAGCCACCACGACGTGCTGCACGCAGCCCGAGCCCAGCAGGCCCCGGACCGCGCGCAGCAGTAAAGACTCACCCTTCACCGGAACAAGCGCCTTGGGCCTGCTCAACCCCAGGCGCACCCCGCGACCAGCTGCGGGGACCAGCGCGACAACGCTCACGCTCGAGCCGTTCCGATGATCAAACCGCGGCGGCGAGGACTTCGTCCAGCAGCGTTTCCGCCTTGCCTTCGTCAGTGCCCTCCGCCAGCGCCAACTCGCTGACCAGGATCTGACGGGCTTTCGCCAGCATTCGCTTCTCGCCTGCGGACAGGCCACGATCCTTCTCGCGTCGCCAGAGGTCGCGCACCACTTCGGCCACCTTGTTCACATCGCCGGAAGCGAGTTTCTCCAGGTTGGCCTTGTACCGACGAGACCAGTTCGTGGGCTCTTCGGTGTGCGGGGCCCGCAGCACGTCGAAGACTCGATCCAGACCCTCTTGACCGACGACGTCCCGAACGCCGACGATCTCGGCATTGTCCGCGGGAACGCGCACCGTCAGGTCGCCCTGCGCGACCTTGAGGACGAGGTACTGCTTCTCCTCGCCCTTGATCACACGAGTCTCGATTGCTTCGATGAGCGCGGCACCGTGGTGCGGGTAGACGACGGTCTCTCCGACCTTGAAAACCATGTGTCCTCTGCCCCTTTCGCTACCCCCACTTTACCACGTAGGGCAACCGGGCTTCGACCACCTAGCCATCCGTAATCGCAGGTCAGAGCCTGGGCAGGACTTGACAAGAGGTGCTCCGACGTGCAAGGCAGCTCCTTTCGGCCCTGTGAAACCGTCCATTATGGACCGTCCGGACGGGTGGTCTTCCGGGCCTGTCGCGGGCCCGCGATACGTAGTTCGGCAAGCCCCTGCGCGACCCCCGTCGGGCGGGGATTAAGCTCCACGTGGTTGTCCGGCAATCAGGAAGGGACGCTGCAACCGTGAGCCGCCCTCAGCACCTCAAGGCCGTCCGCCTGCGGTTGATCCCGGCCGCACTCGGGCTCGGCGCCGTCGTCGCCCTCGCCGGCTGCAGTGCCGGTCAGGTCACCGAGACCGACACGCAGGTTGCCGCCGTCAACGGCGGTAGCGGCGACGCGAAGCAGGTCGCCGTCCGCAACGCCACGCTCGCCTTCCCGACCGAGGGCGCGTTCTACCGCGCGGGCTCCTCGGCGCCGCTGGAGCTCGTCCTGAGCAACGAGGGCCCGAACGACAAGCTCGTGCAGGTCTCCAGCCCGTACGCGGCATCGGCGCAGGTCAGCGGCACCACCGACCTGCCGAGCCACACCGCCCTGCACGCGACCGGCCCGTCGGCGCAGCCGGCGAGCGCCGACCAGCGCAAGGTGCAGATCACGCTGAACGGGTTCAAGCAGGACATCACGCCCGGCGTGACCGTGCCGGTGACCTTCGTGTTCGCCCAGGCCGGTCAGGTCACCGTGCAGGTCCCGATCGGCTCGGACCACAACCCGCGCCCCGAGCACGGCAGCCCCGCCCCCGGAGGCCACCAGGCCGGCGGCGGTCACTGACCCGAAGAACTCACCTGAAGCCCGGGGCGATCACGGCGATCACCCCGGGCTTCGGCGCGTCACGACCCTGATCAGGGCGGTATTCCGGTCCCTGATTACGCCGGTATTCGGGCCCATCATTACGCCGGTGCTCGGGAACCCTGATTACGGCGGTAATCCGGGTCCCGATTACGGCGGTAATCCGGGTCGTGGGGCCTCGGGCGTGCTCCGGCGAGTCCGCACCGGTGATCGTCGGGGTGGGTGGATAGCCTCTGGTCGTGCCGCCCAAGACTCGCGCTTCTCGCCCTGCCTTCCGCTGCGCCGATTGCGGTCATGAGGTCGCCAAGTGGGTGGGGCGGTGCCCCGGGTGCCAGGCCTGGGGGACGATCGAGGAGGCCGCACCAGCCCGACCGGCGCTGGCGAAGGTGTCGGCCGGTGCGCCGAGCACGCCGGCGCGGCCGATCGCCGAGGTGGACCTGGACTCGGCGCGGTCGGTGTCGACCGGCATCGGCGAGCTGGACCGGGTGCTCGGCGGCGGGATCGTGCCCGGGGCCGTGGTGCTGCTCGCGGGCGAGCCCGGTGTGGGGAAGAGCACACTCCTGCTGGAGGTCGCGCACCGCTGGGCCTCCGGGGCCTCGCCCGGCGCGTCCCTGTACGTCACCGGCGAGGAGTCCGCGGGGCAGGTCCGGCTTCGGGCCGAGCGGACCGACTCGGTGCACCCCGAGCTGTTCCTGGGCGCTGAGAGCGACCTGTCGGCGGTGCTGGGCCACGTCGACGCGGTCAAGCCCGGCCTGCTGATCGTCGACTCCGTGCAGACCGTCCAGTCGCCCGACGCCGACGGCAGCCCGGGCGGCGTCACGCAGGTGCGGGCGGTGACGACCGCGCTGGTGGCCCTGGCCAAGGAGCGCGGGCTGCCGGTCGTGCTGGTCGGGCACGTCACCAAGGACGGCGCGGTCGCCGGGCCGCGCGTGCTGGAGCACCTGGTGGACGTGGTGCTGCAGTTCGAGGGCGACCGGCACTCCTCGCTGCGGATGCTGCGCGGGGTGAAGAACCGCTTCGGCCCGTCCGACGAGGTCGGCTGCTTCGAGCAGCGCGACGACGGCATCGCCGAGGTCCCGGACCCGTCGGGGCTGTTCATCAACCGCCAGGAAGCGGCCGTGGACGGCACCGCGGTCACGGTCATGGTCGAGGGCAAGCGACCGCTGCTGGTGGAGATCCAGGCGCTGCTGATGAAGACCGAGATGGCGATGCCGCGCCGCTCGGTGAGCGGCCTGGACTCGGCCCGGGTGTCGATGATGCTGGCAGTGCTGGGCAAGCACGGGCACATCCCGACCGGCTCGCACGACGTGTTCGCGGCGACGGTCGGCGGCACCAAGATCGGTGAGCCGGCCGCCGACCTGGCGATCGCGATGGCGGTGGCGTCCTCGCAGACCGGGCGCCCGCTGCCGCCGAACCTGGTGGTGATCGGCGAGGTCGGTCTCGCCGGGGAGATCCGCCGCGTCAACGGGGTCGGCCGGCGCCTGGCGGAGGCCGCGCGGCTCGGGTTCGACCGGGCGCTGGTCCCGCCGGACCCGGGACCGCTGCCCAAGGGCATCAAGGTCACCGAGGTCGCGACCATCAAGGACGCGCTCAAGCTCGTCCGCCGCCGCAAGCAGGCTTCGGAGCCGAAGCCGGACGCGGACTAGGGAACCACGCGGAACGGCACCGGAGCGCTGGTCAGCGAGGTGAGCCTGGCGACGGCGACGTAGTCGCCGGGCGGGACGCGGTCCTGCCGGGCGGCGCAGCCGGGTGCGGAGGTCAGCCCGGCCCACAGGACGTCGTTGCGGACGGGCTTGCCGGGTTCGAGGACGGGCTGCTCGTTGGTCGATTCGGCGTAGCAGTCGTTGCTGGACCACACGTGCCGTCCGGCCGGGGTGGTCACCTCGATCTCGCGGAGCATCCGGTTGAGGTCGCGCAGGCACGGACGCGGGCTGGTGTTGGTGACGACGACGGCGAGCGCGATCCGCTCGCCCACCCGGAACGCCGGCTGCCCGGTTTCGGCGGCGACGCGCATCGCCTCGTCGGGACATGCCTGCGGTGTGCTGTCGGCGGCCACCGCCACGGGCTGACCGGGGGTTCCGGCCGCTCGCGGCGCCGACTCGGGTTCACCGGAGCCTGCGACCAGGGCGATCACACCCCATCCGAGCAGCGCCACCACTAACAGCGACACCGCGATCGCCACCGCACGGCGACGCCAGTACACCGCAGGTGGCAATGGACCGTTCGGATCAAACACGAACTGACAGTAACTCGTTGAATACGCTGAATGGACCTTTCGATGATCGCCCGATGGGGCGTATCCGCTGCTGCCGACGGTGATCACCGGCCTTCTTCCGGGCGATCACCGACCACCTGGCAGTATCGAATCCGCCATGAACAGTCCCACCACCGCAGCCGACACCCGGCTCGACCTCGACGCACTGGCCGACTGGTTCACCGCCACCGCCCGCCCGCTGCCCTGGCGCGCTGCGGGCGTGACCGGCTGGGGCGTGCTGGTCAGCGAGACGATGCTGCAGCAGACGCCGGTCAACCGCGTGCAGCCGATCTGGGAGGAGTGGATGCGCCGCTGGCCGCGTCCTTCCGACCTGGCCGCCGAGTCGCAGGGCGAGGTGCTGCGCGCCTGGGGCAAGCTCGGCTACCCGCGTCGCGCGCTGCGGCTGCACGAGGCCGCAGCGACGATCGCCGCCGACCACGACGACGTCGTTCCGTCCGATGTGGACACCTTGCTCGCGCTGCCCGGCATCGGCGCCTACACCGCCCGCGCGGTGGCGGCTTTCGCCTACGGCAGGCGCGCTCCGGTGGTCGACACCAACGTCCGCCGCGTGGTGGCGCGCGCGGTGCACGGAGCCGGTGACGCGGGCCCGCCGTCGACCAAGCGCGATCTGGCCGATGTGGACGTCCTGCTGCCGTCCGAGGACGGGCCCGCCGCCACGCTGTCGGCGGCGTTGATGGAGCTCGGGCAGGTCGTGTGCACCGTCCGCTCGCCGAGCTGCGAGCGGTGCCCGATCGCCGCGGACTGCGCCTGGCAGCACAACGGCCGCCCGGCCTACGCGGGTCCGCCGAAGAAGGTGCAGAAGTTCGCGGGCACCGACCGCCAGGTGCGCGGCAGGTTGCTGGACGTGCTGCGGGGTTCGACCGGCCCGGTCACCCGCGAGCAGCTCGACGCCGCCTGGAACGAGCCCGGTCAGCGCGACCGCTGCCTGGACTCGCTGCTGGTGGACGGCCTGGTCGAGCAGACCGACGACGGCCGCTTCGCCCTCCCCGGGGAGCGCTGATGGCCGACGCGCTGGTGTTCCACTTCGACGACGAGACCGAGTCGCGGATCCGCGAGCTGTGGGAACGCCTCGACGCGGCGGGGATTCCCGGCGCTGGGCACCGGCCGAGGGTGACGCTGGCCGTCGCGGGCAGCATCCCTCCCCCGGCTCGCAAGGCGCTGCGCGGCGAGCTGGAGCTGCTGTCGATCCCGGACCTGTGGCTGCACACCCTGGGCGCGCTGCCCGGTGACGAGCGGGTGCTGCTGCTGGGCGCGGTCGTCGACACCGAGCTGCTGGCGGTGCACTCGGCGGTGCACGACGTGCTGGCGGGCGAGGTGAAGAACCCGTCGGCCTACTACTTCCCCGGCGCCTGGGTCCCCTGCTGCGTGCTGACCAAGGGCCTCGACACCGACCAGCTGGCGCGCGCCTTCACCGCGCTCCTGCCTCCCGAACCGGTGCGGGCCGCGGTCCGCGAGGTCAGCGTCCTCGACACGCGCACCGGAGACACCGACGTCCTGCTCCAGGTCACATAACCGCAGATCATTACGAGTTGCCGGGACGCGATCTAGCGGCCACTTTGTACGTGCATTGCCTCCACTATTCGAGGGGAGGAATCATGTACGTCCTCGGCGCGGGCATCCTCGCGCACGGGATCGCCGCGAAGGGGCCGGAAGGCGTCGTGTTCGCCAACCTGGACCTCCGCGTCGAGCCCGGTTCGCTGACCGCGGTGACCGGGCCCAGCGGTTCCGGGCGAACGTCGTTGCTGCTGGTGCTGTGCGGGCGGCTGCGGATCATCACCGGTGAGCTGGACGTGGACGGTTTCGCGTTGCCGCGCAAGGCGCGCAGGGTGCGCAAGCTGATCCGGCCGGCTCGGTTGCGCCCGGGCTGCGAGCTGGAGGACCGGCACCGGGTCCGGGAGGCGATCACCGAGCGCAGGCTGATCAGCGGCACCAACAAGGCCTCCATCGAGCTGGGCTTGGAGCTCGTCGGACTGGACGTGGACCGATCGCTGCTGATCGGCGAGCTGCCGCCGGAGGAGCGGCTGCTGCTCGCGGTGGGGCTCGCCGCCGCCCCGGCGCCCGCCGGGATCGTGGTGGACGACGTGGACGAGGGCCTCACCCAGCCCGGCCGGGCACGGGTGTGGGCTGCGTTGCGCGAGGTCACCAGGATCGGGATGACGGTGATCGCCAGCACCACCGACCGCCCGTCCGGCGACGTCAACGTGGTGCGCCTGCCCGCGGGCCGGTTCCACGAGCCGACCGCGGAGATCGAGATGTCGGAAAAGGGCGGCAGGTGAAGGCCGTTCGACTCGCCTGGCTGGAACTGCGGCGCTTCCGAGGCCCGCTGCTCCGGCTGGTCCCGCTCGTCCTGATCCTGGTGCCGCTGCTGTACGGGTCGCTGTACCTGTGGTCGAACTGGGACCCCTACGGCAAGCTCGACCGCGTTCCGGTGGCGGTGGTCAACAACGACCGGGCGGTGGACCGGCAGGGCGAGCACCTCGACGCGGGCGTGCAGTTCATCAAGCAGCTCAAGGTCAACGACGTCTTCGACTGGCGGTTCGTGCGCGGCACCGACGCGCGGCGCGGACTCGCCGAGGGCCGCTACTACTTCGTCATCGAGGTGCCCACGGACTTCAGCGCCAAGCTCGCCGCGGCCGCCGACGGCAACCCGCAGCGCGCGGCCGTGCGGCTGACCAAGAACGACGCGAACGGCTTCATCGCCGGGATCATGGCCGACACCGTCAAGCCCGAGCTGCAGAACCAGATCAACGCCGCCGCGCACGCCAGCTTCGCCCGCGCCCTCTACGGCGAGCTCGGCCAGATGCGGGAGAAGCTGCAAGCCGCGTCGGAGGCGTCGAAGAAGCTGGTCGACGGCACCGCGCTGAGCCAGCAGGGCACGGCGGCGCTCACCCGCGGCCTCGGCGGCGTGCGGGACGGCACGAGCCTGGTGTCCAACGGGGTGCGGGACATCTCGCAGGCGACCGGTCAGCTGGACCGGCAGCTGAACACCATCGCCGACTTCACCGCCGACCAGCTGCCGGGCGCGGTGAACTCGCTGGTCAACGCCAGCGGTGTCGCGGTCAGCAGCTTGACCTCGATCTCCACCGCGACGGGGCTGCTGGAACAGCAGGCCGCGGACGGGCTTTCGGCGGTGCAGGGGCTGGGCAGGTCGCACCCGGAGCTGCGCGGTGATCCGGCGTACGAGCAGGCGCTGGACACCTCCGGCCGGATCGCGTCCGGCGCTGCCTCGGCCGACTCGCGGGCGCGCGAGGCGCTGCGCACCGCGGAGGAGGCCAACCGGCGGGCGCGGGCGGTGCAGTCGAGCATGGGCCCGCTGCAGGAGCGGGTCCGGTCGATCACCGCGCCGGTGGACACGCTGCACTCCGGGACGACACAGGTCGCGTCGGGTTCGCAGGGCATCGCGGGCGGGCTGAACTCGCTGGTGGCGGGCAGCAACGTGCTGCAGACCGGGGCGGGCCAGCTCAACGACGGGTCGCGGGACCTGCAGGGGATGATCGACGACACGCTGCGCCGGATCCCGCCGACCAACCCGACGGAGGTGTCCCGCGCGGCCGACGTGCTGGGGTCGCCGACCGAGATCCGCACCGACAACCTCAACCCCGCCTACGTCTACGGGCGCGGGCTGGCGCCGTTCTTCTTCGGGATCGCGCTGTGGGTGTTCGGGCTGTTCGCGTACCTGCTGCTCAAGCCGGTGAACCTGAGGGCGCTCGCGGACAAGGTCAACCCGTTCACGATCGCCGTCGCCGGGCTGCTGCCCGCGGCGGCGCTCGGGGTGATCGGCGGGCTGGTGCTGTTCGCGGTGGTCAACTTCGGGCTCGGGCTGAACCCGGTGAGCGTGTGGTGGACGGTCGGGCTGCTGTCGCTGGCGGCGGTGACGTTCGTGTCGATCGACCACCTGCTGCGCACCGCGCTGGGCGCGGTCGGCGACCTGCTGTCGCTGGTGCTGCTGATCGTGCAGCTCACCGCGTCAGGTGGGCTCTACCCGATGGAGACAACGCCGACGCCGTTCCAGGCGATCCACCCGTTCCTGCCGATGACGTACCTGGTGGACGGGTTGCGGGTGACGATCTCCGGTGGTCTGGAGGTGCACCTGTACCGGGACCTGATCGTGCTCGGGTGCGTGCTGCTGGCGGTGGTCCTGCTGACCACGGCCGTCGTGCACCGCCAGCGCACGTGGACGCTCGGGCGCCTGCACCCGCAGATCGAGCTCTGAGCCAACGCGGGTGAGATCGACGAGACACGGTGCGTCGGGGCGTTCGCTCGTAGGCTTGGCTCATGGCTGTTGTGAAGATCAATGCGATCGAGGTCCCCGAAGGTTCCGGCCCGGAGCTGGAGAAGCGCTTCGCTTCCCGGCACGGCTCGGTCGACGACGCGCCCGGTTTCCTGGGCTTCGAGCTGCTGCGCCCGGTGAAGGGCGACAACCGCTACTTCGTCTACACGAAGTGGGAGACCGAGGAGGACTTCCAGAACTGGGCCAACGGCCCGGCCAAGGAGGCTCACGCGGGCGAGCGCAAGAACCCCGTCGCGTCCGGCTCCAGCCTGCTGGAGTTCGAGGTCGTGCTGGGTTCGCACCCGGAGAAGTGAGTCAGCCGGCGACGCGCAGGGTCGTGAACACGGCCCTGTGGTCGCTGCCCGGGATGTCGACGACCTCGTAGTCCTCCGGCAGCACGCCGCCGGAGGACAGCACGTGGTCGATGGTCACCGGCGGCGCCGTCCAGCCCGACGGCCACGTCGGCGTCAAGCCCTCGCCGAGCGCCCCGGCGGCGTCGACGTAGCCGCGACCGATGAGGTCCTTGAGCCGCGTGTGGTCGAGGGTCGCGTTGAAGTCGCCCGCCATCACCCTGGGCTGCCCGGTCAGCGACGGTTCCGGCAGCGCGACCAGGTCGCGTTGCCAGACCGGTGTGGTGTCGGCGCCCATCGGGTAGATCGGGTGCACCGCCACGAACTCCACGTCCCGTCCGGTCGGCACGTCCACCAGCGCGGACGGTTGCGCCAGCGTCGTCGTCGGCACCAGTGAGAGCTCGCGCAGCGGGTAGCGGGAGACGATCCCGGTTCCGTCGGCCTTCGGGCCCGCTTGCAGCACCCGGTTCGGCAGCTCGGCGAACAGACCGGCCCGCTCCAGCTCGGTGACCATCTCCGGGGTGAGCTCCTGCAGGCTGAGCACGTCGACCCCGCGGTTGCGGACCTCCTCGACGATCTTGGCCGCGTCGGCGCCGCCGAAGTAGGTGTTGACCGACAGCACCCGCAGCGCCTCGCCCTCGGCCACCACCGGGTCCGGGATCACCCGCGGCGCGACCGTGTAGACCAGCGCCACCGTGGCGAGCAGCGCGAACAGGACGTTCAGCCAGCGCCGCAGCAGCAGGCCGAGCAGCACCAGGACCGCTCCGGCGATCACGGCGTACTGGGTCAGCGCGGTCAGCGCGACCGTGTAGCGCTCGACGTCGAGCTCGACGATCGGCAGCGCCGCCCAGGCGAGGAAGCCCAGCGTGAGCAGCGACAACAGCGCGGTCGTGCAGCCGCCACCGGGTTTGCGGGCGACGTCGTCCGCCGGATCGTCGAGCACTTCGTGCGCCGTCCGCGTCATCGCCGCCTCCGTCTTTCGCCGAGCTCCCGGCCATCAGGACGTCTGACGTCCCCGAATGGTTGTGCCGCCAGCGTGCCAAAGATCACCGGACACGCCGGAGAGTGCCACAGCTCACACCTCTCGGAGGTGAAACGTCCGATCCCGCTGGAATCATGGATTGAAACGGCATTCGACCCCGGAGTTCACCCCGCATGGATCTGACGACGACAGCCGCCACGTCCGCCCAGCCCACCGGCTTCACCGCCTGGGTCATCGGGGTGATGGAGACCCTCGGCGGGCCCGGCGCGGGTTTGATCATCGCCCTGGAGAACCTGTTCCCGCCGATCCCCTCCGAGCTGATCCTGCCGCTGGCCGGGTTCACCGCCAGCCAGGGGAACATGTCGGTGCTCGGCGCGGTCCTGTGGACCACGCTCGGGTCGCTGGTCGGCGCGATGGCGCTCTACGGGCTCGGCGCGTCGCTGGGCCGGGAGCGGACGCGGGCGATCGCCGCGAAGCTGCCGCTGGTGAAGCTCTCCGACATCGACAAGACCGAGGCGTGGTTCGCCAAGCACGGCGTGAAGGCCGTGTTCTTCGGCCGGATGATCCCGCTGTTCCGCAGCTTCATCTCGCTGCCCGCCGGTGTCGAGCGGATGCGGCTGAGCACGTTCGCCCTGTTCACGACGCTGGGCAGCCTGATCTGGAACACCATCTTCGTTCTCGCCGGCTACCTGCTCGGCCAGCACTGGTACCTCGTCGAGCAGTACGCGGGGCTGCTGTCCCGGGCCGTGGTGATCACCTCGGTGCTCACCGTCGCGGTGTTCGTGGCCGTCCGCGTCCGCAACAACCGCCGCGAGCAGGCCGTCTCGGAGGCCCCGACGGTGCAGTTCGCCCGCGTGTCGGCAGACCACCCCACCGAGGAGATTCACCGGATCCGATGACCTTCCCAGGTCAGCGGGCGGTCCTGCCGAGCAGTTCCAGAACCGCGGCCCAGTCGAGCGAAACGGCCCCCGCACCTGCGAGAGGTGCGGGGGCGGGGGCGCGGTCCGCGGGGGCGGGCGCCGCGGGGCCGGGGTCCTGCTGGTCCTCGCCCTGGGCGGAGACGCTGACCGGCGGGGCGTCCGGCACCGCGGACGGCTTGGGCTCACCGCGGAAGGTGAAGTGGGCCTTGTCGTCCGGCCCTTCGCCTTCCCAGCCCTCGACGTCGACGATGACGATCTGCCCCGGCTCGACCTCGCCGAACAGGATCTTCTCGGACAGCTTGTCCTCGATCTCCCGCTGGATCGTCCGGCGCAGCGGCCGCGCACCCAGCACCGGGTCGAACCCGCGCTTGGCCAGCAGCTTCTTCGCCGTGTCGGTGAGCTCCAGGGCCATGTCCTTGCCCTTGAGCGCCTTCTCCACGCGGTTGGAGAGCAGGTCGACCATCTGGACGATCTCGTTCTCCGTGAGCTGGTGGAAGACGATCACGTCGTCGATCCGGTTGAGGAACTCCGGCCGGAAGTGCTTCTTCATCTCCTCGTTGACCTTGGACTTCATCCGCTCGTAGTTGGACTCAGCGCCCTGACCACTGGAGAAGCCCAGGCCGACGGCCTTGGAGATGTCCTGCGTGCCGAGGTTCGAGGTGAAGATCAGCACCGTGTTCTTGAAATCCACCGTGCGGCCCTGGCCGTCGGTGAGACGACCGTCCTCCAACACCTGCAGCAGCGTGTTGTAGATCTCCTGGTGGGCCTTCTCGATCTCGTCGAACAGGACCACGGAGAACGGCTTGCGGCGGACCTTCTCGGTGAGCTGGCCGCCCTCCTCGTAGCCGACGTACCCGGGCGGGGCGCCGAACAGCCGCGAGGCGGTGTAGCGGTCGTGGAACTCACCCATGTCGATCTGCACGAGCGCGTCGTCGTCGCCGAAGAGGAACTCCGCCAGCGCCTTGGACAGCTCGGTCTTACCGACACCGGACGGGCCGGCGAAGATGAACGAGCCGGACGGGCGCTTCGGGTCCTTCAGGCCAGCGCGGGTGCGGCGGATCGCCTGGGACACGGCCTTGACCGCGTCGTTCTGGCCGATGATCCGCTTGTGGAGCTCGTCCTCCATGCGGAGCAGACGGGTGGTCTCCTCCTCGGTGAGCTTGAAGACTGGGATGCCGGTCCAGTTGGCCAGCACCTCGGCGATCTGCTCGTCGTCGACCTCGGCGACGACGTCCAGGTCACCGGCCTTCCACTGCTTCTCGCGCTCCTCCTTCTGGCCGAGGAGCTGCTTCTCCTCGTCCCGCAGGCGGGCGGCCCGCTCGAAGTCCTGCGCGTCGATCGCGGACTCCTTCTCGCGGCGGACCTCGGCGATCTTCTCGTCGAACTCGCGCAGGTCCGGCGGAGCGGTCATCCGGCGGATGCGCATCCGGGCACCGGCCTCGTCGATCAGGTCGATCGCCTTGTCCGGCAGGTACCGGTCGTTGATGTAGCGGTCGGCCAGGCTGGCCGCCGACACCAGCGCGCCGTCGGTGATCGACACGCGGTGGTGCGCCTCGTAGCGGTCCCGCAGGCCCTTGAGGATCTCGACGGTGTGCTCCAGCGACGGCTCGCCGACCTGGATCGGCTGGAAGCGGCGCTCCAGCGCGGGGTCCTTCTCGACGTACTTGCGGTACTCCTCGAGCGTGGTGGCACCGATGGTCTGCAGCTCACCGCGGGCCAGCATCGGCTTGAGGATGCTGGCGGCGTCGATCGCGCCCTCGGCGGCACCGGCACCGACCAGCGTGTGGATCTCGTCGATGAACAAGATGATGTCGCCGCGGGTCTTGATCTCCTTGAGCACCTTCTTCAGGCGCTCCTCGAAGTCACCGCGGTAGCGGGAACCGGCGACCAGCGAACCCAGGTCGAGGGTGTAGAGCTGCTTGTCCTTGAGGGTCTCGGGCACCTCGCCCTTGACCACCTGCGAGGCGAGGCCCTCGACGACGGCGGTCTTGCCGACGCCGGCTTCACCGATGAGCACCGGGTTGTTCTTGGTGCGCCGCGAGAGGACCTGCATGATCCGCTCGATCTCCTTGTCCCGGCCGATGACCGGGTCGAGCTTGCCCTCGCGCGCTGCCTGGGTGAGGTTGCGGCCGAACTGGTCCAGCACCAGCGACGACGACGGCGTGCCCTCGCCGCGGCCGCCGGCCTCGGCCGGCTCCTTGCCCTGGTAACCGGACAGCAGCTGCAGGACCTGCTGGCGCACCCGGTTGAGGTCCGCACCGAGCTTGACGAGCACCTGGGCGGCGACGCCCTCGCCCTCGCGGATCAGCCCGAGCAGGATGTGCTCGGTGCCGATGTAGTTGTGGCCGAGCTGCAGCGCCTCCCGCAGCGACAGCTCCAGCACCTTCTTGGCCCGTGGGGTGAACGGGATGTGTCCGCTGGGGGCCTGCTGCCCCTGGCCGATGATCTCCTCGACCTGCTGGCGCACGCCCTCAAGCGCGATACCCAGCGACTCCAGCGCCTTGGCGGCGACACCCTCACCCTCGTGGATCAAGCCCAGGAGAATGTGCTCGGTGCCGATGTAGTTGTGGTTGAGCATCCGGGCCTCTTCCTGGGCCAGGACAACCACCCGCCTCGCGCGGTCGGTGAACCTCTCGAACATTCGCACTCCCTGACTGCTGCGCCGGCGGTCTAGTTCCGGGACACGGCTTTAGCGCTACGCCGCGATCCACGACGGGTTCAGCACTCTTGGGGACCACTGTAGTAGCCAACCCCGGTCGCGGTCCGTGCCCGCTGCGCCACATTCTTGCGCGGCACACTGCCCAACGGCGCGTTGGCCTGCAGGATTCCTGATCTCGGGGCCGTTCCGCTGAGCGCGAACAGCTCCCGCCGAGCCGTGACGCACCGTGTTCACGCCTAGGCTCCGGCTCGCCGTCCCCCGATCGGGACCACCATCGGGGTACCCGCCACCGGATCGGGAATCACGCGGGCGCGGAGGTCGAACACGTCGGCCAGGAGCTCCTCGGTGAGGACCTCGTCCGGTTTGCCCGACGCGACGATGCTGCCGCCCTTCATCGCCACCAAGCGGTCGGCGTAGCGGGCGGCCAGGTTGAGGTCGTGCAGCACCATCACCACGGTCCGCCCGCTCTCATCGTGCAGCCTGCCGACCAGCTCCAGCACGTCCACCTGGTGCGAGAGGTCGAGGTAGGTGGTCGGCTCGTCCAGCAGCAGCAGGTCGGTGCCCTGCGCCAGCGCCATCGACAGCCAGGCGCGCTGCCGCTGACCACCGGAGAGCTCGTCGAGGGTGCGTTCCGCCAGGTCACCGATGCCCGTCATGGCCAGCGCCTCGGCCACCGCCGACTCGTCGTCGCTGGACCACTGCCGGTACCAGGACTGGTGCGGGTGCCTGCCGCGCGCGACCAGGTCGGCCACGGTCAGCCCCTCCGGCGCCGCGGGCGACTGCGGCAGCACGCCGAGGATCCGGGCGACCTCCTTGGTCGACATCTTGTGGATCTTCTTGCCGTCCAGCAGCACCTCGCCGCGCGCCGGTTGCAGCAGGCGTCCGAGGGCGCGCAGCAGCGTCGACTTGCCGCAGCCGTTGGGACCGATCACCGCCGTGATCGTGCCGCCGACGACCTCGAAGTCCAGCCCGTCGGCGACGACCCGCTCGCCGTAGGCCAGCTTCAGGTCCCGCGCGCGGAGCCGGTCGGTGCCGGCCGGAGCCTGCTCGGTGTGGGCAGAGGCGGACGCGGTCATGCTCGGACCTCCCGGTACCGACGGATGAGCAGGTAGATCAGGTACGGGGCGCCCAGGATCGCGGTCACGATGCCGACCGGCAGTTCCAGGGAGCCGAACGCGGTCCGGGCGATCACGTCCGAACCGACCACCAGCGCCGCGCCGAGCACGGCCGAGGTCAGCAGCGGCGGGCGCGAGGTGCGCGCGACCCGCAGCGCGATCTGCGGGGTGGCCAGCGCGACGAACTGGATCGGGCCCGCGGCCGCGGTGGCGATCGAGGCCAGCACCACCGAGGCGAACAGCAGGAAGCCACGCGCCAGGTCCATCCGCACGCCGAGCCCGCAGACCGTGTCGTCGTCGAACTGCAGCGCCCCCAGCACGTGCGCGCCGACGAGCGTGAGCGGGACCAGCACCGCCAGCGCGACGCCGGTCGGCACCACGTGCTCCCAGCCGCGCGCGTTGAGGCTGCCGGTCAGCCACACCATCGCCCGACCGGCGTCGTTGACGTCGCCGACGGTCAGCAGCCAGTAGACGGCGTTGCCGGCCAGCGCGCTGACACCCACGCCGACCAGCACCAACCGGTAGGAGTCCACGCCGCGCCGGTAGGCCAGCAGGTAGACCGCCACGCCGGTGATCAGGCCACCGACCAGCGCCACCGCAGGCAGCCCGTAGTCCGACAGCGCACCGGCCAGGCTGCCCGCGGTCCCGGCGAACACGATCACCGCGACCGCCGCGCACCCGGCGCCCCAGGTGATGCCCAGCATGTCCGGGCTGGCCAGCGGGTTGCGGGCCAGCGCCTGCATGATCGCACCGGCCAGGCCGAGCGCGGCGCCCACGAACAGGGCGGTCAGCCCGCGCGGCATCCGCAGTTCCCAGATGATGATCGACTGCGCCCGGTCGCCGCCGCCGAAGAGCGTGCTGAGCACCTCCGGCGGGCTGATCTGGTACTCGCCGATCCCGACGTCGAGGACGAACACCGCCAGCAGCACCAGCAGGCCGCCGACCAGCGCCAGCAGCGGCCGCAGCCGCAGCACGCCGGAGAACGGGCCGACGCGCAGCGGTCGGCGCCCGGTGACCTCCTCGACCGGGCGCTCCTGAACGGTCGCCGTCATAGCCGCACCAACTTCCGGCGTCGCACGAGCGCGATGAAGAACGGGGCGCCGACCATCGCCAGCATCACGCCCACCTGGACCTCCGCGGGCCGGGCGACGACGCGCCCGAGCACGTCGGTCAGCAGCACCAGCGAGGCGCCGAGCAGCGCCGCGAAGGGCAGCAGCCAGCGGTAGTCGGCGCCGGTGAAGTAGCGGGCGACGTGCGGCACGACCAGGCCGACGAAGCCGATCGGGCCGCAGATCGCCACGGCGGCACCGACCAGCACGCTCACCGCCGCGATCCCGGCGCGGCGCGCCCACACCACCCGGTGGCCCAGCGAGCTGGCCACGTCGTCGCCCAGCGACAGCGCGTTGAGGCTGGTCGCGTTGGCCAGGCCCAGCACCAGGCCGACGATCAGGAAGGGAGCGACCTGCGGCAGCACCGAGGCGTCGGTGATGGCGATCGAGCCGACCTTCCAGAACCGGTAGGTGTCCATCGTCTGCTGGTCGGTGAGCACCAGCGCGGAGGTGATCGCGTGCAGCAGCGAGCTGATCGCCATGCCGGCCAGCGCCAGCGTCACCGGGGTGGCGCCGCCGCGGCCCATCGAACCGATCGCGAACACCGCCAGCGCGCCGATCAGCGAACCGGCGAAGCCGAACCAGATGAAGCCGAACAGCGTGGTGATGCCGAAGGTGTAGACGGCGAGCACGACGCCGAGGCCCGCGCCCTGCGTGATGCCGAGGATGCCGGGGTCGGCGAGCGGGTTGCGGGTGTGGCCCTGCATCAGCGCACCGGCCAGGCCCAGCGCGGTGCCGGCCAGCACGCCGGCGAGGGTCCGCGGGATCCGCAGCTCCTGGATGATCAGGTCGTTCTCGGTGCCGCTGGGCGCGACCAGGCCGCTCCAGACATCGCCGAGCGGAATCGTCTTGGCGCCGACCGCGACGCTGAGCACGGCGCTGGCGATCAGCACGAGCAGCAGGATCCCGAGGCCGGTCAGACGGCGGGATCGTCTGCGCTTCAGGCGCTCACCAGGCGCGGCGGACGCGGTTTCCGACGTGGGCGGCCCCACCGGAGCCTCCGTTCGAGCCACGTCCCACTCCCCTTCGGTGTTCACCGGACGTGCCTAGGTTAGGACAACCTAAGCCGCACCGACAGGGCGGGTTCGAATGTTCGCCGTCACAGCCGATAGCGGCGGCAGTTGTTCCGCTCCCGGCCGGAAAAGTTGAAGAGCCGTTGCGGACGTGCCACCCGAGCCGTCATGCCAGCGATTTTCGGGAAGAGTTGATCAAACGCGTTAAACCAGGGAAATGAGTTATCCGAACGCAACAAGAGGCGTTTACCGGGCCCCGACGACCCGGCAAACGCCTCTTGAACGCGACTTCAGTTCGCCTGGTGGTACTGCTCGACGATGTCGGCCGGGATGCGGCCGCGGTCGGACACCTTCAGGCCGCGCTTGCGAGCCCATTCCCGAATGGCCTGGTTCTGCTCGCGGTCGGCGCTGGTGGAACCGCCGCCGCTGGAGGAACGCGATGCGGCCCCCGGACGCGGCCCCGGCTTCTTCCGGCCACCGGCGCGACGCGCGTTGGAGACGTAGTTGGCGAGCGCCTCCCGCAGGTCTCCGGCATTGTCGGCGGAAAGGTCGATCTGGTAGGAGACGCCGTCCAATCCGAACTCGACGGTTTCGTCGGCCTGCCCACCGTCCAGATCGTCGACAAGGGTGACAGTGACCTTCTGCGCCATCTTCTAAGTCCTCCCCGAGCAAAAACTGTGCATTAGCGGGACAGCAACCATCTGCTGGGAGCGGAAACCCCCTCGCCAGAACGCCAGCCGCACTTGGGCAAGTACGTCAGCCCTTGGACAAGCACGTCAAAAGCCGTCTCCGACACATTCTGAGGTCAGGTTAGCGCAGCAACTCCGATAATGCACTCATCCTGTCCACAAAATTCTGTTGAGCCGCCCTGATCGGGTCATTCCGGGCGGACCAACGGGAACAGGATCGTCTCCCGGATACCGAGACCGGTCAACGCCATCAACAACCGGTCGATACCCATTCCAACGCCGCCGCTGGGAGGCATTCCGTACTCCAGAGCGCGCAGAAAGTCCTCGTCGACCGGCATGGCCTCGTCATCTCCGGCCGCCGCGAGCTTGGCCTGCTCCTCCAGCCGCTGCCGTTCCACGACCGGGTCCACGAGTTCCGAGTAACCGGTCGCGAGCTCGAAGCCGCGAACGTAGAGATCCCACTTTTCCGCAACACCCGCCTTCTCGCGGTGCTGCCGAGTCAGCGGGGAGGTCTCCACCGGGAAGTCGCGGACGAACGTGGGGGCCGTCAAATGGTCACCGACGGTGTGCTCCCACAGCTCTTCCACGAGCTTGCCGTGGCCCATCTTCGGATCGACCTGCAATCCGAGCGCGTCCGCGTGCTTGCGCAGCGCCTCAGCCGGAGTTTCCGGGGTGATCTCGGATTCCAGCGCTTCGGACAACGACTCGTACATCGTCAGCGTCGCCCACTCGCCGGAGAGGTCGTACTCGGTTCCGTCGAACCACGTCACGACCTGCGAACCGGTGACCCGCTCGGCCGCTTCCTGGATGAGCGACCTGGTCAGATCGGCCATGTCGTTGTAGTCGGCATAGGCCTGGTAGAACTCGAGCATCGCGAACTCGGGCGAGTGGGAAGAATCACTGCCTTCGTTGCGGAAGTTTCGGTTGATCTCGAAAACCTTCTCGATCCCGCCGACAACGCAACGCTTCAGATACAACTCCGGCGCGATGCGCAGGAACAAGTCGATGTCGAAGGCGTTGGAATGCGTCGTGAACGGACGAGCGGCGGCACCGCCCTGCAACGTCTGCAGCATCGGGGTTTCCACCTCGACGTATCCGCGCTGTTCGAAGGAATCGCGCAGCGAGCGCTGCACCGCGGCGCGCGTGCGGACCGTGTCGGCGGCCTGCTTGCGCACGATCAGGTCGACGTAGCGCTGCCGGACGCGCATTTCCTCGCCGAGTTCCTTGTGCATGACCGGAAGGGGACGCAGCGACTTCGCCGCCATCCGCCATTCATCGGCCATCACCGAAAGCTCACCGCGCCGGGAGGTGATGACCTCGCCGTGCACGAAAACGTGGTCGCCGAGATCGACTTCGCCCTTCCAGGACGTCAGCGATTCCTCGCCGACCTGCTTGAGGCTGAGCATCGCCTGCAGCTCGGTCCCGTCGCCCGCGCGCAGCGTGGCGAAGCAGAGCTTGCCGGTGTTGCGCAGGAACATGACGCGGCCGGCCACGCCGACCTGCTCACCGGTCGCGGTGTCGGGCTCCAGGCCCTCGTGGGCGGAGCGGATCTCGGCGAGCCCGTGCGTGATGGGCAGCGTCACCGGGTAGGGGTCGACTCCGGCGTCGAGCAGGCGCTCCCGCTTCTCCCGCCGGATCCGCATCTGTTCCGGCAGGTCTTCGACGCCGTCAGCGCTGGTTGCCGGGGGATTGGAACGGTCCTGGTCAGTCACGCAAAACAGGGTACGTAGTGACTAGGAATGTCTTTCCAGCGGCCTGCTTGCCTGACGGTTGGGATCAGCGGAAGTTTCGGTCGTAGACCAGGCGCAGGCCCAGGAGGGTGAGGTCCGGGACGTGGTGGGTGATCGTCGTGGACTCGGAGAAGACCAAGGGGGCCAGGCCTCCGGTGGCCAGGACGGTGGTGGGTCCGCCGTGGGTGGCTTCGAGTTCGTCGACGATTCGGCGGACGAGTCCGTCGACCTGACCGGCGAATCCGAAAAGAATTCCGGATTGCAGGCATTCGACGGTGTTTTTTCCAATCACCGAACGCGGGCGGACCAACTCCACCTTGCGCAACTGCGCGGCGCGCGAGGCCAACGCGTCCAGCGAGATCTCCACACCAGGGGCGAAGGCACCGCCGAGGAATTCGCCCTTGGCGGAGATGACGTCGATGTTGGTCGAGGTGCCGAAGTCGACGACCACGCAGTTGGTGGCGTGCAGGTGGTGCGCGGCCAGCGTGTTGATCACGCGGTCGGCGCCGACCTCCTTCGGGTTGTCCACCAGCAGCGGCACCCCGGTTCGCACGCCGGGCTCCACGACCACCCGGGGCACGTCGGCCCAGTAGCGCCCCAGCATCACCCGAAGCTCGCGCAGCAGCGCCGGGACCGTGGACAGCGCCGCGATGCCGGTGATCTTCTCGGCGTACTCGCCGAGCAGGCCCCGCATGGTCAGCGCCATCTCGTCGGCTGTCATCCGCGGCTCGGTGCGCATCCGCCAGTCCCGGACCAACGTCGCGGCGAGATCCGGCGGATCATCGACGTCGTCGTACAGCCCGAGGACGATGTTGGTGTTTCCGACGTCAATGGCCAGCAGCACGAACTATCCCTTCACACGAAAGCACGCATCAGGCAAGCGCCGAAGGTGCTTTCTCCTTGCCCCACCTGAGCAATTGGCACCGCCGCGGGTTCTCAGACGTCTCCTGGTGAGGACAGCCGCAGCGCCGCGTATTGGTCGTCGCGGATCCCGGAGCCAGAAGACGTCTGCGCTCTCCCCCGGGGTTTCCGCTACCCGCACCGCTGAGCAAGCCGACCACAGACTCTTGATCCGATCAGTTCTCTGGTTGCTGGAGCAGTGCGTCCAGCTTGGCCGCGTCGTCGGTTTCGGCATCCGCCTGGGAGGTGAGCAGGCCCGAACCCTCCGGGGCGTGACCGGGGTTGTCGCCCAGCTCGACCGGCTTGTTGTCGGCGTCGACGAAGATCACCTTGGGCTTGAACGAGCGGGCCTCCAGCTCGTCCATCACGCCGTAGGCGATGAGGATGACGATGTCGCCGGGCTCGATCAGGTGCGCGGCGGCGCCGTTGATCCCGATGACGCCGGAACCGCGCTCACCGGTGATCACGTAGGTCTCCAGGCGGGCGCCGTTGGTGACGTCGACGATCGCCACCTGCTCGCCCTCGAGCAGGTCGGCGGCCTCCATCAGGTCCTTGTCGACGGTCACCGAGCCGACGTAGTGCAGGTCGGCCTGGGTGACGGTGGCCCGGTGGATCTTGGACTTCAACATCGTGCGGAACATCGCTGACCTCCTAGGGGCCGGATTTCACTCGCCGAGCAGGACCATCGCGTTGTCGATCAGCCTGGTGGAACCGACCTTCGCGGCCACCAGCAGTCGCGCCTCCCCGGACGCCGGGGCCGGGCCCAGCTCCGGATCGCGCAGTTCCAGGTAGTCCGGCTGCACCAGGGGTTCGGTGGCCAGCACCTCGCGGGCGGCCTTGAGCACCGCTTCCGGGCCGCCCACGGCGGCGTGCGCACCGGCGGTCAGCGACGCCGACAGCGCCAGGGCCGCGCGGCGCTGGTCGGAGTCGAGGTAGACGTTGCGGCTGGACAGGGCCAGCCCGTCGGACTCGCGGACGGTGGGGATGCCCTGGATCTGGGAGTCCAGGTTGAACTGCCGCGCCATCTTCCGGATCAGCACCAGCTGCTGGTAGTCCTTCTCGCCGAAGAACGCCAGGTCCGGGCGGACGATGTTGAGCAGCTTGAGCACCACGGTGAGCATCCCGTCGAAGTGCCCCTTGCGGGTGGCGCCCTCCAGCTCCTCGCCCAGCGGGCCGGCGTGCACCGACAGCTCGCGGCCGCCGCCGTACATCCCGTCCACCGTTGGCGCGAAGACCAGGCCCACACCGGCCTCGCGGCAGGCCTCGACGTCGGCGTCGAAGGTGCGCGGGTAGCGGTCGAAGTCCTCGTTCGGGCCGAACTGCAGCGGGTTGACGAAGATCGACACCACCACGACGGCGTTGATGTCCTGCTTCGCCCGCTTGATCAGCTCCAGGTGACCGCGGTGCAGCGCGCCCATCGTGGGCACCAGGTGCACCTTGCGACCGGTCGCCCGCAGCGCGCGGGTGACGCGCGCGAGCTCGGCCGGGTCGGGGTGCACGGTCAGCTCGCCGCGCTGGTAGCCGGGGTTGTTGGTCATCGTCGACTCCATGTCATCGCCGCGGGGACCGCGGTCAGGCCTGTTCCTCGTCGAGGGCCTCGCGCACGCGCGCGGCGACGTCACCGCGCAGCAGGCCGCTCTGCTCGGCCCGGAACGCCGTGCGGCGGGCCAGTTCGCGGTACCCGGGTACGACGTCCGGGTCGGCGTCCGACAACGCGCGCAGGTGCCCGCGCACCGTCCCGGAGTCACCGCGCACCACCGGGCCGGTGTAGGCGCGGTCGCCCAGGCGCAGCGCGTTGTCCAGCGACGCCGACAGCAGCGGCGCCATCACCCGGCCCGGCACTTCCACCCCGGCGTCGCGCAGCAGCTGCTGGCACTCGTTGACCAGCGTGATCAGGTGGTTCGCGCCGTGGGTGAGGGCCGCGTGGTAGAGCGGGCGGGCCTCCTCCGGGATGCGCACCGGCTCCATGCCCAGCTCGATCGCGATGCTCTCGGCGACGCTCCAGCCGGTGAGCTCGTTCGCGGTGATCACCATGCAGGCGTCGGAGAGCCGGTCGACGTCCTCGGGACGGCCGGTGAAGGTCATCGCCGGGTGCATCGCCATCGGCAGCGCGCCGATCGCGGCGGCCGGCTCCAGCGCGGTCACGCCCTGCGAACCCGAGGTGTGCATGACCAGCTGCGACCCGTGCAGCGCATCGGCGGAGACCAGACCCTGCACCATGCCGGGGAGGGCGTCGTCCGGGATGGCCAGGACCAGCAGTTCGGCGTTCTTGGCGACCGAGTCCGGCGGCTCGACCGGCACGCCCGGCAGCAGTTCCTCCGCCCGGCGGAGCGACGCGTCCGAGACGCCCGAGACCGCGACGACCTCGTGCCCGATCCGCTGCAATGCAGCGCCCAGCACGGCACCCACCCGACCTGCGGAGATGATTCCCACGCGCAGTCGAGGGCCCGTGGGTTCAGCAGACATCGCCACGTGTTCCCTCCAAAACCGTTCCAGTCCCGCTACCGGGTACCAGACAGCGCCGCGAGAGTAGCCCCAACACCCGGCACCGGGGCTACTCCGCGACCGTTAAAGGTGGCGAGAACCACCCTTTCCATACGTCACTCAGCTCGTGGCTCGACGCCGGAGCTCAGGCCCGCGGCTTCGGGACGCGGCGGGTGAGCTCGTCGATGTTGATCTTCGCGGTCTGGATGGCCTCCTGGCGGCCCGCAGCCGAACGGCGGGCCTGCTTGAGGTCGGCGATCAGCTTCTCCCGGCGGGCCCGGCGGGCGGCGCTGGTGGTCCGGCCCGCCTCCGAGCGGTGCTGCAGGAACGCCAGCTCGGTGACCGCGATCTGGTAATCGCGCACCGACTTCGCGGCCTGGACGCCCGCGCGCTTCTTGACCTTGCGCAGCCAGCCCTGCCTGCCGGTCAGGCTCGCCAGCAGCTCCATCTCGCTGCGCGCGATCAACCCGGCCCGCTCCAGCTTCGGCAGCTGCTCGTTGACGATGCGCTGCTCCCGCTTGCGCTGCCAGATGATCAGCGCGAAGGTGCCGAGGAACACCGGGACCATGATCAAGAAGTAGACGTTGATGAACCCGGTGCCGCCGAGGAACGTCGCCGAGTTCCACACCGCGTGCAGCAGCACCGCCACCAGGTAGCCGCCGACCAGCCAGCCGAGCTGCTGGAGCCGGCTGCGCGCGCCCCACGCGAAACCGACGGCGATGCCGAACATCGCGGTGAACAGCGGGTGCGAGAACGGCGCCAGCACACCGCGCAGCACGAACAGCGCCACGACCGCTCCCCCGGTCACGCCGCCGTCGGCGAAGGCCTTGCCGAAGTACAGGATGTTCTCGGTGAACGCGAAACCGGCGGCGGTCAGCGACGCGTAGACGATGCCGTCGACCAGACCGTTGAACTCGGCGCGGCGGCGCATCCACAGGCCGACCACGAACACGGCCTTGGCGGCCTCCTCCACCACCGGACCCATCACAGCGGTCAGGAAGAAGCGGTGATCGCCCTGGCCCACCAGCAGGTTCGTCACCGACTGGGAGGTGTTGTTGAGCAGCAACGAGCAGGCCGTGGCCCCACCCGCGCCCCACAGGAACGCGCCGATCATCAGCATCGGCGGCTCGGGCTCCCAGCGGTCGATCCACACCGTGGCGGTCACGACCATCCCCACCGGCAGCAGCGCGGCGGCCGCGCCGAACACGGCGGGCACCGCACCGACCCGTGACGTCGTGATCCCCAGCATGACCAGCCCGATCATCCCGAGCAGGATCAGACCGGCGATGGGCCAGCCGACGGCGTGGTGCTTGCGGCTCTGCAACCGGCGAGCGCGGGAGACGTCAGCGACCGGACCCGCGTGATCAGTACTCGACACGCCCCAGACCCTAGAGAACCCGATTCACGGCTGACCGAATGGTCGCCTTCTCACGATCTCAGGAACGGCGACGGCGGCGGCGCTGCAGGTCGGGAGTCCCGCCGTACGCGGCGATGAGGTCGTTGACCGAGGTGCCCGCGGTGTGCGCGCCCGCCGGATCCGGCTCGCTCGGCTTCTCGTAGGCCGTGCGGTCCGGGCGGCGCGGCGCCGACCGATCCGGAACCGGTTGGGCCACCTGGGTTTTCGGCGCTGGCTTCGGGGCGTCGTGCAGCGGGACCTCGCCGGAGAGCTTGGCCATCACGTCGGTCTTCGCGGCGGCGGGCACCGGCGCCTGCTTCTTCGGCTCAATCGGCTGCTGGATCGTCTTGGGGCGCTGCGGCGGGCGCTGGATCAGCTTCGTCTCGCCCTGCGAGCGCTCCGGCAGCGAGCGGACCCGGGTGGACTCGGCGCGCAGCGCGACCCGCTCGAAGAGCACGTCACCGCCGATCACCTGCTCCAGAGTCGTGCGCAGCTTAGTCAGCTCGGCCTGCAGAGCGCGGATCTGCGCGTCGGACTCCTCCGAAGCTCGGCGTCGCGCCTCCGCCTGGGCCTCCAGCTCGTACTCGCGGCGCGCGGCGATCTCGCGCTCCAGCTCCAGCTCGTAGATCCGCTGGCGGTCGGCGGCGGCCTGCTCGCTCTCCGCAACCCGGTGGCGCAACCGCGCGACCGCGAACGCGCCCAGCAGCGCGCCCCACAACGCGGCGATCAGGCCGAGGCGGAGCAGCCGCGCGTCGTTGCTGAGCACCAGCACCGACGTCGCGGCCGCGGCGAGCACGAGCGCGCCGCCCCACAGGACGTTGGATCGCCCGTTGTCGGGGTCGGTTTCGGTGGTGCCGCGCTCGGACATGGAACCCACGGTACAAGGCGGTTATCAGTTCGAGACCTGAAGGTGCAGCAAACCGTTCGCGCATTGCGCAGGGCAGCTGAACGGTCACTGCTCCGAACGGCCCATCGGGTGGGCGGTTTCACTCGTCCTCGTCGGGCTCGTCCGGCTCATCCGGATTGCGGAGGCAGTGCTCCAGCCACAGACCGGCGCCGATCAGGGCCGCGGCGCTGATCAACCCGACGACGGCGGCGGTGGTGTCCGATCGCGCGGCGTCCACCGTGCTCATCATCGGCAGCAGGTAACCGAGCAGCCCAATCCAGCCGCCGGCCATGATCGCCCCGGCCAGCGACGACGCCTTCGCCAGCGCCACGGCCCGCGCCGCGGTCAGCGCCTCGACGGGCTCCACCCCGGGTTTGCGCTGCACCCGGGGCCGCAGCACGGCCGCCAGCACCACGTCGACGGCGGCGATCAGCAGCAACGTCGCGCCCGCCAGCGTGGGCAGCGGCGGCAGTTCCCCGTACATCAGGCGGGAAACCAGGAACACCACCGCAGCCGTCACCAACCCCGCAACCACCAGCTGTCCGGGTTTGGTGAACGTCATCTGCTCAATACGTCGCGGCGCCACACCCCCAGCATCCCACCTCCCCCAACCCACCGACCGGGTCCCCAGGCGACGGATTGCGCCGGTATTCAGGTGACGGATTACTCCGGTATTCGGTCACCTGAATACCGGAGTAATCCGGGTCCTGGCCGCGTCGGTGACCAGGAGGAGGGGTTCCGGTCCCTAGTGGAGGGTGAGGTCGTCCCGGCGGTGCACGTCGTCGATGTCCGATGACGGGAGGGTGGCCAGGAGGTCGGCGACGGGGCCGTGGCCGGGGAGGTGGGCATCGGGTTCCACGTCCAGCCAGGGGATGAGGACCGTGGCCCGGCTCGGGGTGCCCGGGTGCGGGAGGAGGAGGTCCGGGTGGGTGCTGCGGACCTCGTCGACCGAGACGACGTCGACGTCGAGGGTCCTCGGACCCCAGCGCTGCTCGCGGACGCGTTCGGCCTGCTGCTCCAGCGATTGGGCGCGGCGGAGCCAGCCCCACTCGTCGAGGTCCGGGGACTCCACGACGAGGATCGCGTTGAGGAAGTCCGGCTGATCGGTGACGCCCCACGGCGCCGTCTCGTACACCGGGGAAGCCGCGACGAGGACGTCGGAGAGGCCCTCGACCGCCAGCCGCAGGTAGCTCAGCCGGTCACCGAGGTTCGAGCCGAGGGACAGGACCGCTCGGCTCACGCCGGCACCACGTTCCCGCGACCGCCCCGGCGGGAGCGGCGGATGGTGACCGCGACGTCGGCGAAGCTCAGCGGGATCGGCGCGTGCGGTTTGTGCAGGGTGACCTCGGTGGCGTAGACGCGCTCGTCGGTCATCACCTGGTCGGCGATCTCGGCGGCGACGGTCTCGATGAGGTCGCGGGAGGGGCCGCCGACGATCCCGGCCGCCATCTCGGCCAGCTCGCCGTAGTGCAGCGTCTTGGTCAGGTCGTCGGTCGCGCCCGCGTCGGCCAGGTCGAGCCAGACGGTGATGTCGACCAGGAAGTTCTGCCCGTCCTGCTTCTCGTGGTCGAAGACGCCGTGGTTGCCGCGCAGCTCCAGGCCCGTCAGCGTGATCCGATCAGCCAAAGATCTCTCCTCCGCTGCGCCAAGCGGCCGTCACCGCGACCGCGTCCAGCGAACACCGCACGTCGTGCACCCGCACTCCCCACGCACCCCGGTCGGCCGACAGCGCGGAGACCACCGCGGTGGCCGTCTCGCGGCCGTCCGGCGGACGCGGCGTTCCGTCGTCGTCGGCCAGCAGCGCGCCCAGGAACCTCTTGCGCGAAGCCCCCACCAGCACCGGGAATCCCAGGTCGACGAGGCTGTCGAGGTTCTGCAGCAGCTGCCAGTCGTGCCTGCCGGTCTTGGCGAAGCCCAGACCCGGGTCCAGCACGATCGCCTCCTCCGCGACGCCCGCGCGCACCGCCGCGTCGACCTGCCGCAGCAGCTCCTCGCGGACGTCGGCGACCACGTCGCCGTACTCGGCCAGCGCGTTCATGTTCTTGCTGTGGCCCCGCCAGTGCATCAGCACCCACGGCAGCCCGGTGTCGGCGGCGACGCGCGCCATCTCCGGATCCGCGAGCCCGCCCGACACGTCGTTGATCATCGAGGCGCCCGCGCCCGCCGTCGCCGCGGCGACCTCGGCGCGCGTGGTGTCCACGCTCACCGGCACGCCCGACGCGACCAGCTCCTGCACCACCGGCAGCACCCGGTCGACCTCGGTGGCGGCGTCCACCCGCTCCGAACCGGGCCGGGTCGACTCGCCGCCGACGTCAATGATGTCGGCGCCCAGCCGGTGCATCTCCACGCCGTGCGCCACCGCCGCCTCGCGGTCCAGGTAGCGCCCGCCGTCGGAGAACGAGTCCGGCGTGACGTTGAGGATGCCCATCACCGCGCAGCGCGCCGGGTTGGGCAGCTTCGCGTGCATCAACGCCCCCTGATCAGCGACAACGCTTCGGAGCGCGAGGAGGACGAGCTGCGGAAGATGCCGCGCACGGCCGAAGTCGTGGTCGTCGAGCCCGCCTTGCGCACCCCGCGCATCCCCATGCACAGGTGCTCGGCGTCGATCACCACGATCACGCCGCGCGGCTCCAGCCTGCGCACCAGGGCGTCGGCGACCTGCGAGGTCAGCCGCTCCTGCACCTGCGGGCGCTTGGCGTAGAGGTCGACCAGGCGGGCCAGCTTGGACAGCCCGGTCACCCTGCCGTGCTCGTTGGGGATGTAGCCGATGTGCGCGTTGCCGTGGAAGGGCAGAAGATGATGTTCACATTGTGAGTACACAGGAATGTCCCGGACCAGGACGAGTTCCTCGTGGGCCTCGTCGAAGGTCTTGTCCAAGACCTCGTCGGGATCGGTGTAGAGCCCCGCGAACAGCTCGCGGTAGGCGCGCGCGACGCGCTGCGGCGTCTCCTTCAGGCCGTCGCGCTCGGGGTCCTCACCGGCTGCGATGAGCAGTTCCCGGATCGCGGCCTCCGCGCGGGCCTGGTCGAACTGGGGCATGTGAAAAGAGCCGTCGGGGCGGGAGTCCCCCGCCCCGATCGGCTCGTCGACCGCACTGGTCACTGTTGCTTTCCTCCACTGGCTCGGCAGCGCCCGGCGGGCGCTGCGCCCGCCAGTATCAGCGGCCGTTGTTGCCGCTGCCGTTCTCCCTGGCAGAGTCCTGGCCCTCAGACCGCTCGGACTGCGAGTCTCCCTGCTCGGAGGGCTGCTGACCGCGTTCCCAGGAAGGGGTCCAGTTGTAGTTGGAACCGGACGGGTTGGTCGCCGGGGTCCACCCGGGCGGAGCACCGTAGTTCGGCGGGACCGCCGAGGGGACCTGCTGGCCGGACTGCGGCTGCTGGATCTGCACCGTGCCCTGGCTGGCCCCGGCTCCGGCCGGTTCCTGCTCCTGGGCCGGGGTGCCGTTCTGCTGCGCACCGGTGGCCTGGGCGGAAGGCGCCGGGGTCGGCTCCTCCACGACCGGGGGCCACGGCTCGCCGCGCTCCTTGGCCAGCTCACCCGGGGTCTTGACCGGCGGCTTCTCCGACGGGGTGCGCCCGCCGAAGTCGTTGAACGCGGTGATCCGCGGCCGCTTCTCGACCCGCGAGAAGACCCGCTCCAGGTCCTTTCGGTTGAGCGTCTCCTTCTCGATGAGCTCCAGCACGAGGTCATCGAGCACGTCGCGGTAGGTGTTGAGCACCTCCCACGCCTCGGTGTGCGCGGCCTCGATGAGCCTGCGCACCTCCTCGTCGATCTCGTGCGCGACCTCCAGCGAGTAGTTCGGCTGCTGACCGGCGGTGCGGCCCAGGAACGGGTCGCCCTCCTCCTTGCCGTACTTGACCGCGCCCAGCCGGGCGGTCATGCCGTACTCGGTGACCATCGCGCGGGCGATCTTGGTCGCCTGCTCGATGTCGCTGGAGGCGCCGGTGGTCGGCTCGTGGAAGACGAGCTCCTCGGCGGAGCGGCCACCGAGCGCGAACACCAGGCGACCGATCATCTCCGAGCGGGTCATCATGTCCTTGTCGTCCTCGGGGACGACGAGCGCGTGACCACCGGTGCGGCCGCGCGGCAGGATCGTGAGCTTGTAGACCGGCTCCAGGTCGGGCATCGCCCACGCGGCCAGGGCGTGCCCGCCCTCGTGGTAGGCGGTGATCTTCTTGTCCCGCTCCGAGATGATCTTGCTCTTCCGGCGCGGGCCGCCGACGACCCGGTCCACCGCCTCTTCCATCGCGGCGGCGTTGATCAGCTGGCCGTTCTCGCGAGCGGTGAGCAGCGCGGCCTCGTTGACCACGTTCTCCAGGTCGGCACCGGAGAAGCCGACCGTGCGCTTGGCCAGGCCCTCCATGTCGACGTCCTGCGCGAGCGGCTTGCCCTTCGAGTGCACGCCCAGGATCGCCTTGCGGCCCCGCAGGTCCGGCGCCGAGACCGGGATCTGCCGGTCGAAGCGGCCGGGACGCAGCAGCGCCGGGTCCAGGATGTCCGGGCGGTTGGTGGCGGCGATCAGGATGATGCCGCCGCGCGAGTCGAAGCCGTCCATCTCCACGAGCAGCTGGTTCAGCGTCTGCTCGCGCTCGTCGTGACCACCGCCGAGGCCGGCGCCGCGCTGGCGGCCGACCGCGTCGATCTCGTCGACGAAGATGATGCAGGGCGCGTTCTGCTTGGCCTGCTCGAACAGGTCGCGGACGCGGGAGGCACCGACACCGACGAACATCTCGACGAAGTCGGAACCGGAGATCGAGTAGAACGGCACGCCGGCCTCGCCGGCGACCGCGCGGGCCAGCAGCGTCTTACCGGTGCCGGGCGGGCCGTAGAGCAGCACGCCCTTGGGGATCTTCGCGCCCAGGGCCTGGTAGCGGCCCGGGTTCTGAAGGAAGTCCTTGATCTCGTGCAGTTCCTCGACGGCCTCATCGGCGCCGGCGACGTCGCCGAACAGCGTCTTGGGCATGTCCTTCGTGAGCTGCTTGGCCTTGGACTTGCCGAAGTTCAGGACGCGGTTCCCGCCGCCCTGGACGTTGTTCATCATCCACATCAGCAGCAGCACGAGCAGGCCGATGGGCACGAGGTAGAACAGCATCTGCACCCAGAAGTTGTCCTGGGTGACCTTGGTGTTCCAGGTGGGCACGTGGGCGTTGCGAATCTCGCCGACGACCTGCTCGGTCGAGCCGGCGGGGTAGTTCGCGATCAGCTGGTTGCTGCCCTGGAAGTTCTGGCCGTCGTTGAGGGTCAGCCGGACCCGCTGCTCCTTGTCCTCGATGGTCGCTTCCTTGACCTTGCCCTGGGCGAGCTGTTCCAGGGCCTGCGAGGTGGAGACTTCGCGGTAGGCGCGAGTCTCATCGAAGAGCAAGCTGAACGCGTAGATCAACAGGAACGCTGTCAGGATCCACAGCAGCGGGTTGCGGAGCAGGCGCTTTCGGTCCATTCACTTGCGGCCGACGGGCGGCCTCGACCCTCCCTGACTGTTACTTCGGGTGACGGCTCCTGATAGGGACACCCACCGCCAACCCCTTCAGACCAGCGTACCGGCCGATGCGCGGGCACGACCATGCCGCGCCCAGCACAGGGCGCCCAGCCTACTAGGATCGCCCCGCCGCACGTGGGCGGGACGATCCATTCCCCGCATCACACGCCCGAGGTGTAGACCTTCGGGTCGAGCGTGCCGATATAAGGCAGATCACGATAGCGCTCTGCGTAGTCGAGGCCATAGCCCACGACGAACTCGTTCGGGATGTCGAAGCCGACGTAGCGCACCGGGACGTCCACCTGCACGGCATCCGGCTTGCGCAGCAGCGTGCAGACCTCCAGCGACGCGGGGTTGCGCGCCTTGAGGTTCTTGAGCAGCCAGGACAGCGTCAGGCCGGAATCGATGATGTCCTCGACGATCACCACGTGCTTGCCCGCGATGTCGCGGTCGAGGTCCTTGAGGATGCGCACCACACCGGACGACGACGTCGACGAGCCGTACGAGCTGACCGCCATGAACTCCAGCTGCGCGGGCTGCGGCAGCGCCCGGGCGAAGTCGGTCATGAACATCACCGCGCCCTTGAGCACGCCGACCAGCAGCAGATCGCCGCCCTGCTGGTAGTCGTCGTCGACCTGCTTGGCCAGCTCCGCGACCTTGTCCTTGATCTGCTGCTCGGTGATGAGCACAGAAGCGATATCGCCGTCGTACACGGCTCGGCTTCCCCTCTTGTCGGATCAACAATTCCCCAAGCCGGAGACCCGCCCCGACGCTGATGCCGGTGCACCGTCAGCCATTCGGCGGCTTGCGGTCCGCCGTCTCCACCCGCAGCCTGCCATGCGCTCGGCGCAGCACAAAGTCGCCGGGCAGCGCCGGACCGCCCTGCCCCCGCCAGTCGGCGATGAGCGCGTCGGCCGAGCGCAAGTGCGCATCGGTCATTTCGGGCACCCCCTCGGAGGTGAGCCACTCCCGCAGCACGCGGCGCCGCACGGCCGCCGGGAATCGCCGCAGCTCAGCGCAATCGAGGCCATGATCGGCGCGGACGCGGGCGAGCTCGACCCCGGCGACGGCCTCCAGCGCGTCGGAATCCTCCCGCAGCTGGCGGGCGGTGCGGGCCAGCGCCTCCGCGACTCCGCCCTGCAGCACGTCCTCCAGCAGCGGAACCACCTCTGTGCGCAACCGCACACGGGTGAAGCGGGGGTCGGCGTTGTGCGGGTCGTGCCAGGGTTCGAGGCCCTGGGCCCGGCAGGCGGCCTCGGTCGTGGTGCGGCGGACCGCCAGGAACGGGCGGGCCCACGGGACGTCGAGCGGGCGCATCCCGGCGATCGACCGCGCCCCGGAACCGCGGCCGAGCCCGAGGAGCACGGTTTCCGCCTGGTCGTCGAGGGTGTGGCCGAGCAGCACCAGCGATCCGCTCGGGCGCTCGGCCCGCAGCGCCGCGTAGCGCGCCTTGCGCGCCGCCGCCTCCAGGCCGCCCATCCCGTCGACGTCGACCTCCACGACCTGCGCGGACATCCCGATCCCGGACAGCTGCTCGACGGCCCGGCGGGCGATCGCGTCGGAACCGACCTGCAGGCCGTGGTCGACCACGATCGCCTGCGCGCTCGTCCCGGACTGCCGGGACACGTGCGCGACCGCAGCCGCGAGCGCGAGCGAATCCGCTCCCCCGGAGCAGGCCACGACCAGCGGCGATCCCGCGAACGGCGCCGCTTCGGGCGAGGACAGCAGCCGCCGCACGGCGGTCCGGGTCTCGCTCACAGCGGGATCAGGCGGCATCCCCCGATTCTCCCCACCCGGCCGGAGCGCGCTCGTCCAGGCCGGTCAGCCGTGAACCCGGCGGATCCAGGCGGCCGGATCGGTGATCTCGGCCCGGGTCGGGAGGTTGTCCGGGTGCGCCCACACGGCGTTGAAGCCCGACATGCCGATCCGGTCGACGACGTGGTCGGTGAAGGCTGCGCCCTGGGCGTACTGGCGGATCTTGGCGTCCACGCCCAGCAGGCTGCGCAGGATGCGGTCCAGCAGGCCACCGCCGTTGCGGCGCTCGGTGAAGCGCCGGCGGATGGTGCCCACGCTGGGCACGACCTGCGGACCGACGGCGTCCATCACGTGATCTGCGTGGCCCTCCAGCAGCGTGGAGATCGCGATGATCCGGTCCAGCGCGGCTCGCTGCTCCGGCGACTGCAAGAGCTCCAGGACGCCGAGCACGCCCGGGCTGGAATCGGCGCGGCGGGCCGTGCGGGCCTCGCGGACCACGTTCGGCAGCCGGCTCAGCAGCTCAGCGGTACCGCCCTCCATCTGCGAGAGCAGCTCGCCGAGACCGGCGGCGAAGTGCTCGCGCAGCCACGGCACGGAGTTGAACTGCAGCCGGTGCGTCGACTCGTGCAGGCACACCCACATCAGGAAGTCGTCGGCCGGCACGCCCAGCGACTGCTGCGCGGCCACGACGTTCGGCGCCACCAGCAACAACCGCCCGCGCTGGCCCTCCACGCCGGACTCGCCGTAGGGATCGAACTGGCCGAGCACCTTGCCGCCCAGGTAGGCCAGCACCACCCCGGCCTGCACCCCGGCGCTGCGGGCGCTGATCTGGCCCAGCAGGTCCCCACCGGGCAGCGCGGACGAATCCACGGTGGACAGCGCGGCGGTGGTCAGCTCGGACAGGCCGAAGGCCGCCCCGCGCACCCAGTTGGGCCGGTCCACCACGTCGCCTTCGACGATCGGCAGGTCCAGCCCCAGGCCGGTCTGCTCGCGGACGTGCGATTCGGCTTCGACGCTGAACCGCCGCAGCGAGCGCACGGCCCGCTCGGCCTCGGCGCGCGGCACTTCCGGGCCCGGCTTCATCAACCGGACCGCGGTGCCCACGGCGACGTTCCAGTCCAGCGCCCTGGGCGCCTCGACGGCGGGAGTGGCGTTCACGTCACCGACCGTACCCGTCGAAGCACTCCGGAGGAATCGAGCTTGTGCGCTTTGACCAGGACTTAACGGCAGCCGCAGCTGCGGAGGGCGTCGGCGAGGGAGTCCAGGGCGGGGCGAGCGGTCGACGAGCTCGTGCCGTTGGACATCATCGCGAAGACCAGCAGCCTGCCGTCCTGGGTGACCACGGTTCCGGCCAGGCTGTTGGCGCCGTCGAGCGTGCCGGTCTTGGCGCGCACCCAGCCCTGGCCCGGGCTGCCCTGGTACCGGTCGGTGAGGCTGCCGCTGCCACCCGCGATGGGCAGGCCCGGCAGGAGGTCCCGCAGCTTCGCCGAGACCTCCGGCAGCGCCCCGCCCGGGCCGGCCGGAGCGGTCGCCTTGTGCAGCAGCTGCCCGAGCAGCTGCGGCGTGATCCGGTCGTCCAGCGACAGGCCGCTGCCGTCGGCCATCGTGGTGCCGGTGACGTCGAGGCCGTTGCGCTGCAGCACCTCGCGGACCGCCTGGGTGCCGCCGGAGAACGACGGCTCCTTGCCGGTGGCGATGGCGACCTCGCGGGTCAGCGCCTCGGCCAGCACGTTGTCGGAGTGCTGCAGCACGTTCTCGACCAGCTCGGACACCGGCGCCGACTGCACCTGGCCGAGCACCTGCGCGTTCGCCGGGGCGTTGCCCGGCGCGGCGGTCGCGGCGCCCAGCCGCTCGGCCAGCTCCTGACCGGCCTGCAGCGCGGGCGTGGAGGTGCGCGGGCTGTAGTCCTTCGTCGGGTCGGCGCGGCCGCCGTCGAGCATCACCGGTTCCATCGGGGCGTAGAAGCCGGCGGCCACGTCCTGCGGCAGCCAGCCCGACGCCGCCGTCGGACCCCGGTAGCGGCTCGTGTCGACCAGCACGGTGCTCACGTTTCCACCGGAAGCGGCCTTGACCTGCGCAACCAGGTCATCGAGCTTCGCCGCGCCCTGGTACACCGACTCCTGGTCCCCGGACAGCGAGGACAGCGTCGGGTCGCCGCCGCCGACGAGCACCACCGTGCCCGGCTGGCTGCCGAGCACGACCTTGGTGGTCAGCCGCGCGTCGTGGTCGAGGGTGAGCAGCGCGGCGCTCATCGCCAGCAGCTTCCCCGTCGACGCCGGCATCAGCGCCTGGCCGGGGTTCTGCTGCCACAGCACGCTGCCGCTGCGGGCGTCCATCACGACCCCGCCGAGCGTGCCCAGCGCCGGGTTGGCGGCGGGCGCGGCCAGCGCGGCGCTGATCCCGGACTGCGCGGGCGTCGGGGCGTTCTGACCCAGCGGCTTGATCTTCGGGTCGAGGTGGACGGGCGCGGGCGGGTCGGCGACCTGCGTCTTGCTCAGCGCCTCGACCAGCGACGGGCCGAACGCGACCGCCGCACCCAGCAGCACCACCAGGCCGACGGCGATGCTGATCAGCGGACCGCGACCCTTGCGGCCGGTGGTGGTCCCGGCCTGCTGCGAGGGGAAGCGCCGCGGCTCCGCCCGCGGAGCGACCGGGTCGGTGGTGTCCTCGGGCCGGTGCGCTGCGGTGAGGCCGGCGAAGTGCTCCGGGCTCGCGTAGGGCTGCTGCGCCTGCGGCGGCTGCTGCCCCTGCGGGCTCGGAGCAGGCGGTGTCAGCCCCACCGTCTGGTCGGCCTGCGGCACGGCCAGACCGGCGAAGTCGGCGGCCGACGCGGTGCGCGGCTCGTCGAAGTCGATCCGGTCGATCCACTGCGTCTGCTCCGCCGGAGACTCCGCCGGAGCTGATTTCCGCAGGTCCGCGAGGTCGATGCGGGTCGTCTGCTCGGCAGCGGACTCCGGGGGCTCCGCCTTGGTCCCGGGCTTGGCCAGGGCCTCGTCCAGCGCCGCGCGCGAGATCTGCTGGGTCTTCTCAGCAGGCCCCTCCTCCGGCTCCGCGGCCTTCTCGGGCTCGTCGACGACGACCGGAGCGAGCATCTGCGTCTGCTCGGCAGGCCACTCCGGCTCCACCTCCGTGCCCGCAGCTGGCGTCTCGTCCTCGTCGACGTCGGTGGAGGTTCCGGTTGAAGCCTCTGCCCCACCCGAGGACTCGCCCTCGCCGGGTCCTTCCTCGTCGTCAGCAGGCTCCGCCGAGTCGGCGGGAGCCTCCGTTGAAACCTCCGACTCGGACTGGTCCTCCTGGGCCTGCTGCTCGTCCTCGGGCTTGCCGTCCTGGGACTCCGCCGCGGGCTCCTCTTCCCCGGGCTCAGCGTCTTCCGGGGCAGCGGCCTGCGGGGCGGACTCGTCCTCGACCTGCTCGGGGACCTCGGCTTCGACGGGCTCTTCCTCAGCGGACTCGACTTCAGCGGCCCCGGCTTCGGCAGGCCCTTCCTCGACGGATTCCGCTTCGGCCTCGGCATCGGCGTCCGCGTCCGGGGTGTCGGTCGGCTCGTCGCCCGAGAGGTGCTCGTCGCCATGGTCCTGGGCGCCGGGCTCCTCGGGGGCCGATGCCGAGTCGTCGGCGGGCGGGGTCTCCGCTTCCCCGGTCTCCTGCTCCGCGGATTCCTGATCACAGCCTTGCTGATCAGCGGTTTCCGTCTCGGACTCCGCTGATTCGGCTTCCGGCTCCCCCGGGGCCGCAGCCTCGACGGGCTCGTCCGCCTCCTCCGACCCGGCCTCTGAAGGGCTTTCGGGTTTGGTGAGCTCCTGCGTCTTGGCGACGGCACCGGCGACGGCGCCCTTCGCGAGCTTCACCGTGCTGGACGCGCCATCGCCGCCGGTCTCGTCGAACAAGCTTCCGGCCACGCGGACCGTGGCGGTCGGCGCGTCGGCGGGTGTGGTCTTGGTCCCAGAATCCGGGCCGCTCGAATCGGTCTCCCCCGATTCAGGTGCGGCTTCCTCGGTTCCGGCGGCATCGCTGCCTGCGGTGTTCACCGGGCGCTCCGCCGGGTCGCTTGCGGGCGGGGTGTTCTCCGACGTCTCAGCAGCTCGTTCCGGGGACGGCGCAGCGGTGCGCGGCCGGTTGTCCTGGTCC
The DNA here is from genome assembly GCF_035320975.1 of Saccharopolyspora mangrovi. Lineage (NCBI taxonomy): Bacteria > Bacillati > Actinomycetota > Actinomycetes > Pseudonocardiales > Pseudonocardiaceae > Saccharopolyspora > Saccharopolyspora mangrovi. Next base: position 145,653 of record NZ_JAWLNX010000012.1, read on the forward strand.
GGCGAGGCCGCTTGGACGTCGGTTTCGGACACCTCACCCCGGGTGTTCTGGGGTTCGGGCACGTGCTCCTCCTCGACTGGAGGTCAGACTGCCAGATTGCGAGCTCTCGCACTGCGGTGGGGCCTGGACGCCGAGCGTGGTCCACACTAGACGTGGTCGCGCGCGCGAGCGTGCTTCTGCATCCGACGCAAGACGAGTGAGGAACCGCGTGGACTTCGACGTCACGATCGAGATCCCCAAGGGGAACCGGAACAAGTACGAGGTGGACCACGAGACGGGTCGTATCCGTCTCGACCGGACGTTGTTCACCGCCACGCAGTACCCGGCTGACTACGGGTTCGTCGACGACACCCTGGGTGAGGACGGCGACCCGTTGGACGCGCTGGTGCTGGTTCAGGAGCCGACCTTCCCGGGCTGCCTGATCAAGTCGCGCGCCATCGGCATGTTCCGCATGCGCGACGAGAAGGGCGGCGATGACAAGCTCATCTGCGTTCCTTCGGACGACCCGCGCCAGGAGCACCTGCGGGACATCCACCACCTCTCCGAGTTCTACAGGCTGGAGATCCAGCACTTCTTCGAGGTGTACAAGGACCTGGAGCCGGGCAAGAGCGTGGAGGGCGCCACGTGGGTCGGCCGTTCCGAGGCCGAGGCCGAGATCAAGAAGTCGTACGAGCGCGCCAAGGAAGCGGGCCACTGAGGCCGCTCCTGAGCAGAACCGGAAGACCCTCCTCGCGGACGCGTGGAGGGTCTTTTCGTGCCGGATGAGTTCTCCACAGTTGTGGACAACTTTCCCCAGCCCTGTGGACAGCTGGGGACAAACTTGTGGACGAACCCTCACCGGTACCGCATCTTCCCTGGTCGCGGGACTCTCCCCAGGGGTGAGCCATCGATCCTCCGGAGCACCACCATCGGCTCCGCCGACGCGTGTTTTCCACAGCCTTGGACGTAGGGCCGCCGCTTGGGCGGTTGGTAGAACCAGCCCATCTCGACCTTCGCCCGGGCCACCGACCGCCTGCGCACCAGGTGCCTCCGCAACCACCGCACCATCGCCACGACCGCGGCTCCCGCCGCCGCGGCCAGCATCAACCACGCCATCGCACTCCTTCCACCGGAGAAGGGATGCCCGGCCGCCGAGATCATGACGACCCCGCGGCCGGAGATCACCCTGATGGCCCCAAATTCAACGACCGTTGATTTCTGTTCCGCCCCGGAGTTACCGTCGAGCTGACGCACGAGGGGGTGGTCGCCGTGCCGGTTCTGCGACTGGAGAAGGTCAACGCCCGGATGGGCGAGGTGGTCGGCGGCAAGGCCGCGAACCTCGGCGAACTGCTCGCCGCCGGGTTCCGGGTGCCACCTGGCTTCGTGATCACCACCGACGCCTACGAGGACGTCTGCCGGGTCACCGACCTGCTCGACGGCCTCCCGAACTCGGCGCCCGAGATCCGCGAGCGGATCCGCACCACCGCCCTGCCGCCGGAGCTGATCACCGCGATCACCGCCGGCCACGAGGAGCTCGGCGCCGGTCCGGTGGCGGTGCGCTCGTCGGCGACGGCCGAGGACCTGCCGCACGCCAGCTTCGCCGGTCAGCAGGACACCTACCTCAACGTCGTCGGGCCCGAAGCACTGCTGGACGCGGTCCGCCGCTGCTGGGCCTCGCTGTGGACGGACCGCGCGGTGGCCTACCGCGAGGCGAACGGCGTCGAGCACTCCGCCGTGCGCTTGGCGGTCGTGGTGCAGCGGATGGTCGACGCGCGCACCGCCGGGGTGCTGTTCACCGCCAACCCGGTCACCGGCGACCGGTCGGAGTCCGTCATCGACGCCAACACCGGGCTCGGCGAGTCGGTGGTCTCCGGGTCCGTCACCCCGGACCACTTCGTGGTGTCCGGGAACCGCGTGACCGCGCGGCTCGGCGACAAGCCCACCAGCATCCGGTCCGCGGCGGCTGGGGGCGTCGAGACCGTCGCCCAGGACTCCGAGGTCGCCTCGATCGATGACGAGCAGGCCCGCGAGCTCGCCGAGCTCGGCCGCGACGTCGCCCGGCACTTCGGCGCACCGCAGGACGTCGAGTGGGCGATCGGGGCCGACGGCGTGTGGCTGACCCAGTCCCGGCCGATCACCACGCTGTTCCCGCTGCCCGCCGAGGCCGAAGCCGGGCTGCGGATGTACGTGTCGATCAACGTCGCGCAGGGCGTCTACCGGCCGCTCACGCCGATGGGCGTGGCGACGCTGGGCCTGCTGGCCTCCGGGGTGCTGCGCGAACTCGGGCTGCCAGCCCCGGGGGTTCGGCCGGAACCGTTCCGCTCGGCCGGCGGGTGGGTGTTCCTGGACATCACCAGGACCGCGCGGAACCGGATCGGCCGGGCCGTGGTGCCCCGGCTGATGGCGGCGGGCGAGGCGCGCACCGGCCGCGTCTACGAGTCCCTGCTGGCCGATCCCCGGTTCGCCCTGGAACCGGGTGTGCCGTGGCGGTTGTGGCGGGCCCTCGGCAGGTTCCTGGCGCGCAACCGGATTCCGCTGCTGCTGGCCGGGGTCCTGCGCGATCCCGCCCGCGCCCGCGACGAGGCGTTCCGCCGGGTCGAGGAGCTGCGCTCCGACCTGGCAGCACCGGAACCGGCGACGGCGCGGGAACGGCTGGAGACCGCCCGGCACGCGCTGCTGAGGGCGACCGCGCCGCGCATGGCCTGGGTGGCCCCGCGGATGATGCCGATCCTGCTGCTCGGCCGCCTGCTGCCGAAGCTCACCCGCGCGACCGAGTCCGAGATCCACGTCGTCCTGTCGGGGATCCCGCACAACGTGACCACCGAGATGGACCTGGAGCTGTGGTCGATCGCGCAGCACATCGGCCCCGACGTCGACGACCTCGCCGCGCGCTACCGGGACCGCTCGCTGCCCGCTGAAGTCCTCTGCGGACTGGACGAGTTCCTCCAGCGGCACGGGCATCGCACGGCCGCCGAGATCGACGTGGGCGTGCCGCGCTGGTCGGAAGATCCCGATCACGTGCTGGGTCTGGTGGAGAACTACGCGCGCACCGGCGGCGCCGGGCACGACGCGGCGCAGCGCTTCCGGGAGTGCGCGGACGAGGCCGAGGTGATGGCATCCGAGATCGTCTCCCGGCTGCCCAACCGCGTGCACGCCCGGATCGCGGCCTTCCTGCTCGACCGGGTGCGCGGCCTGGCCGGGCTGCGGGAACTGCCGAAGTACTGCGCGATCCTGGGAATCGCCTCAACCCGCAGGCATCTTCGCAGGATCGGTGACGAACTGTCCTCGTCCCGAAGGATTTCCGATCCTGCTGATGTGTTCTTCCTGGACTTCGACGAACTCTCAGACGTCATCGACGGGAACGATCATCGCGACCTGATCGCCGCGCGCCGGGAGACCCACAAGCGCGAACTCCGCCGCAAGCACCTGCCGAGGCTGCTGCTCTCCGACGGCACCGAGCCGGAAACCCAACTGGCGGTTGAGGAAACCGGCGACGGACTGCGCGGAACGTCGGCCTCGGCGGGCACGGTCACCGGGGTGGCTCGGGTCATCCGCGATCCGGTGGACGCCCACCTGAACCCGGGCGAGATCCTGGTCGCCCCCTCCACCGACCCGGGCTGGACCCCGTTGTTCCTCACCGCGTCCGGACTGGTCATGGAGATGGGCGGCCCCAACTCCCACGGCGCCACGGTCGCCCGCGAGTACGGGATCCCCGCGGTCGTGGGCGTCACCGACGCCACCACGCGGATCACCGACGGCCAGACCATCACCATCCACGGTTCCACCGGCACGGTCGAACTCTGAACGCTCCCGCGTCGGTGGTGCTCGACACGAAAGGGGCGGTGCGCGACGGGAAACGCGCACCGCCCCCTGGGTCACTTCCTCGCCGGGAGGGGCGGGGCGAGGTGTGAATGCTGTTGTGTCGGGGGCTGTTCACCCGGTTCGCCCGGCAGGAAGGGGATGCGCCGGTTCGTCGACGGGTGGGCCGGGCCGGGGATGTCAGTTGCCGAGCTGGGTGGCGCTGCCGAGCGGCCCGTGCGAAACCACGTCGTTGACCTTGTCCAGCGGAGAACCGGTCTTGCCGGTGAGGTTCTGCGCGTCGCTGACGACGGGGAGGCCACCTGCCACGTCGCTGACCGGGTCGCCGCTCTTGCCGGTGGGCAGCGGAGCGCCGCCGAGCTCGGTGTTGTTCTCCAGCACGTTGCTCGCGGTGTCGCCGACGATGTTGGTGGGCAGCTGGCCGGGCTTGGTCTGCGGGGCGCTCTGGGTGACCTGGTCCAGGGTGCCGGTGAGGGTGGTGGGCAGCGCGTCGGTCGCACCGGACTTGCCGACGGGCAGCGAGTCGGCCAGCGGCAGGCCACCGGCGATGTCGGTCACCGGGCCGAGCGCGTCGAGACCGGGCAGGCCGGGCAGACCGGTCTTGCCGGTGGGCAGCGCGGAGCCGACCGGCAGGCCACCGGCGACGTCGGACACCGGACCGAGCGCGTCCAGACCCGGCAGACCGCTCTTACCGGTGGGCAGCGTCGAGCCGACCGGAAGACCGCCGACGACGTCGGACACCGGACCGAGCGCGTCCAGACCCGGCAGACCGCTCTTGCCCGCGGGCAGCGTCGAGCCGGACGGCAGCGGGGCCTCGTCGATCGCGGAGGCCGGGTCGAGGCTGTGGGTGTGACCGGTGCTGGCGTCCTGCACCGCGTCGACGACCGGCTTGACCAGCCCGGCAGCGGGGGTGCCGCTGACGACCTGGCTGACCGGGTCTCCGGAGCGGCCGGTGAGATGTTTTTCGAGCGGGACCACGTCACCGACGGTCTTCTGCGCCGATGCGACGGTTCCCGCGGCGTGGAACACGGTGTTGGCCACGCCGTTGTCCGTGGGCAGCGATGCCGGCAGCTGCGGGGTCTCGGCAGCTGTGGCCGTGGTCGCGAAACCGACGGCGCCGGCGCCACCGACCAGTACGGCGGCCGCCGCGGTAAAGGTGCGCTTCATCGCAATGCTCCTCTCTGCACAGGCCGAGTCCTGTGCGCCCGGCGGAGATTACGGAAGAAACACTTGCCACTATTCAGCGATCACGTCGGGAGGAAATATCAACAACGCGTGATTGCCAAGCGCGAGCCCATCTTCACTATCGAGGGAATGCCCACCGATCTTGATTACTGCATGAGCCCGTCGTTGACTGCCGACGGCAACCGCCGGGCCCGTTCGGCGCGCAACGCCTCGACCGCTTCGGCGAATTCGGCGTAGGCCTCGCGCTCGGAGTCGAAACGGCGGTAGCGGCCCACCCGCAGTTCCACCGCCTCGTACTCGCGCTCCAGCGCGTCGGCGGTCTCCTGCCAGGAGGCGCTGCGGTCGCGGTGCTTGGCATAACCCGCGTACGCGGCGGAAACCGCCACCAGCAGGCTCAGTCCGATGGCGAACCAGCGGATCTCCGCGACGGAGGCCGCGGTCGCCGTGGCCGTGGCGGCGACGATCGACCCCCCGATGACGACGGTCTGCAGCGCGCTGTCCTTCCAGCGGTCGCTGCGCGCCTCGTGGCGGTAGCGCTCGATCAGCTCCGGCAGCTGCGCCCGGTAGCGCTTGTGCGCGTCGAGCAGGTCGCCGGTCCCCAGTTCGTCCAGCAGTTGTTCGCGGTGCGCACCTTCGAGCGCGCGCAGGTCGGTGTCCACCGCGCGAACCTTAAAGTGCTGCCGGTACACGAACACGGCTGCCACGCCCGCAGACGCGACGGTGACGAAGAACGTCACCGCTGCGGGCACCACCGAGGCCGATAACGCCAGCAGCGCGACTCCCACCGCCGCCAGCAGCAGGTTCCCCGGGACCGCCCACACGAGCAGCAGCCGCTGCACGATGCGCTCCCGGTAGAGCTCCTCGGAGCGCTGGGCGATCCGACGCTCCCAGTCCCCCTGATGGACGCTGTCCCCCTGCTGGCGGTCCTCGGCGAGCACCCCACCGCCGATGATTCCGGCCGTATCCACTCGCTCCATCACATGTCCTTCCAGCGCGTTAGTGCGATCGAAGTGTCTCCCGGAGTTCCACGACAATCGGCCAGGAGGGTGACTCTCGACTAGGCCTTTAGGTCCATCATCGACTGCGCCGAGTGATCACCGCTGGGCTCGAGTGCCGCGAAGCTCGCAATACCCGGCAGTGATAACAGTGAGTGGCGCGATGCCGGGGAGTGCTGGGCGGTTCCGGGGTCAGGACACTGTGGCAGCGCCGCCGGGATGCCGTTCAACCGGGTGGGCCGAACGGCATCCGGCGGCCCGCCGGTGCGCTGGAACGTGATGAGCAGTGCGAACGCCGTGCGCCGCACCAATTCCTAATGCTCGGGCCAATCGGTCAGCATCCGAGCCTCTCCGTAGAACGGGACCGGATCGACCGCCTCCCCCTCGATCTCGATCTGGAAGTGCAGGTGCGGACCGGTGGATTGGCCGCGATTGCCCATCGTGGCGATGAGATCACCGGCTTGCACCTTTCGGCCCACTTCGACCTGGGACGAATCGATGTGGCCGTAGGTGGAAACCGTGTCGTTGGCGTGCGCGATTCGGATCCACAGCCCGTACCCGCTGGCCGGGCCGGAATCGATGACGGTGCCCGCGGAGGCCGCCCGGATGGGCGTGCCCACGTCGTTGGCGATGTCGATGCCCTTGTGCATCTCGCCCCACCTCATCTCGAAACCGCTGCTGATCACGCCTCGGGTCGGCGCGAGCCACGGCGCGGGCCGGCGAGCTGGTGGTCCGGAATCGATCGGGGGGACGGCGGTGACGTGCGCAACGGGGTGCACCGCCGGGATATTCCGCTCGGGGTGGGCATCCTGCACAGCGACCGCTGCCGCAGCTGTTCCACCGGCGCAGAGCCCGGCGGTGAGCAGGAAACCGAGAACATCATTGATTACGGGTCTTTTTCGCAATGCCATTGTGCTTCACTCCTGGCGCCGCCGGCGCTTCGCGCGCCTCAGCTCGGTGAATTCCGGTGGCATACGCCGGTCGTATTTGTTCCGGCGTCGGGGCAGCCCGAAAAAGATTGGAGCGGAGCGCGCCCGGACATGCATTTCCGCATTGACCTGAACTGCTCTCAACTTGTGTTCATCGGCATTGGCGGGGTGGGCCGGGAATCCACCACAAGAATCGTTCCGAACACCCAGAGTCCACTTTGGTCGTCATGAGCGGTGAAGGGCGCGCGGCCGGTTCCGCTCGGTCCGGGGAGGGGCCACGGAGGGTGCATGGGAGTGAAGGAGTTTCCGGTTCAGCACCCCGAAGCCAGTACCACCCGACCGAGAGTCACCCGATCAGGTCAAAACACATGCCCTTCCCGGCGCGTCGGCGCGTTCCTAGGCTGACGATCAGGTCGAGCACCGGGAGGGGCCAGGATGGACGAGGACCGGATCGAGACGCGGGCGGTGCACGGCGGCGAGCGCCGCCCGGGCCCCGAGGGATCGGTGGTGTACCCGATCTACCAGGGCACGGTGTACTCGGTGCCGAGCGGAACCGACTACCACGACCTGCGCTACATCCGGCTGAACTCGACTCCGTCGCAGTCCTACCTGCACGACAAGCTCGCCGCGCTGGAGGGCGCGGAAGCCGGGCTGGCCACCGCCTCCGGGATGGCCGCCATCTCCACCGCGCTGCACAGCGTGCTGCGCAGCGGCGACCACCTGCTGGTGGGCGACCACCTCTACGGCGGCACGCACGACTTCCTGACCCACCACGCCGCCGACTTCGGCTGGAGCTACACCTTCATCGACCCGCACCGCCCGGACACCTGGGAGGCCGCGCGCACCCCGCAGACCAAGGCGGTGCTCGTGGAGACCATCACCAACCCCCTGGTCAGGGTCGGCATGCTGCCCGAGGTCGCTGAGTTCTCGCGGGCCAACGGGCTGATCAGCCTGATCGACAACACCTTCGCCACGCCGGTGAACTTCCGCCCGGTGACCGCCGGTTTCGACCTGGTGCTGCACAGCGCGACGAAGTACCTCAACGGCCACTCCGACATCGTGGCCGGGGCGATCGTCGGCCACGCCGAGCACGTCGAGCGGGCCCGCACCACCGCCAACCACTTCGGTGGCAGCCTCGACCCGCACGCGGGGTTCCTGCTGGCCCGGGGCCTGAAGACGCTGGCGCTGCGGGTGCGCGCGCAGAACGAGAACGCACTGCGGCTGGCCGAATTCCTCGCCGGGCGACCCGAGATCGACCAGGTCAACCACCCAGGACTGGCCTCCCACCCCGACCACGAGCGGGCCTCGGCCTTGTTCGACGGTTTCGGCGGGATGCTCAGCATCCGCCCGACCGGTGGCGTCGCGGCGGCGCAGAAGCTCATCGACGCGCTGCGGCTGCCGTTCGACGCGCCCAGCCTCGGCGGGGTGGAATCGCTGATCACCCGCCCTGCCGCGACCTCCCACGCGGGCATGAGCCCGCAGGACCGGCTCGCCCTCGGCGTCACCGACGACCTCGTCCGCATCAGCGTCGGGGTCGAGAGCCCGGAGGACCTCATCGGGGACTTCGACCAAGCCGTCGCGGCGCTGTGAGCGGGACGGGCGCCTTGGCAAGTTGTCGCAGATGGCGGCTTCGTCCTGGGGGTGCTCGGTAAGTTCGCCGGTGTGATTCCTCCGCTCGGCGGGGCTTCTGGCCCGTACTACACCGTGGGTGAGGTCGACGACCACGACGAGGTCGTCCCGATCATCCCCAGGGACCAACCGTTCGTTCCGCCGACCGCAGTCGAAAGAGAGCTTTGCGCAGCAGCAGTCGACGAAGACCCCTGGACCTACCTGTGCGTGCTGGCCGCCGTCGGCGCCTACCACCCGGTGGCGCTGGTGCACGCGCACGGCAATCCCGCGAAGCGGCAGATGGTGACCTCCGCGCTGGGAGACGGCCGGATCGCGACCTTCGTCTACACGCAGGACATGCTGCCGCGCCCGCACCCCTACCTGGTCTACGAGTTCGCCTCGATCCGCACCCTGGCGGACATCGTCCCCGACGAGGTCGAGGTGCTGGCGGTCAACGCGAACACGCCGTGCGAGCTGTACCTGGAGGTCACCGACGAGGAGCGGGAACGCTGGCTGGACGCCTACGACCGCTGCGGCACAACGGGTTTCGGCGGCAACCGGCTGGTGACGCGGATGAGCCGGGGTGCGGAACCGACCGAGCTGCTGCACGGTCTGGCCTGCGGGGCGCACCTGTGCTTCCTCAACGGCGACGCGTGGAACAACCTCGACTGGCACGGGCTCGGCTACAGCGGCGAGGTGGAGCGGCTGGCCGACGGCTGGGGCGTGAAGGTGCGCCAGGACTGGATCACCCTGCAGAACCGGCTGCTCAACTGCGATGTCAGCACCTCGGACTGGGATTTCGTGCTGGGCGCGCGGAACTTCCTGGCCAGCACCGAGAGACCGCAGGTGGATCCGCAGCGGTGGCGGGAGTGCGTGGACACCACGATCCGCAACAACATCGCGGCGAACGTGCCGGGCGCGTCGGCCGAACGCGGCGGGAGTCCGGAGGTGGACTCCTACGCGGACTTCCTGTGCGGGCTCGTCGGCAAGATCATCCGCTACGAGGCCCGGTTCCGCGCCGACGAGCTGCTGCCGCCGGACGGCCACGTGCGCACGGTCGCGGCGTGGGACCTGGGGCGGGCGTCGAAGGTGGCCCGCTGGGGCCGGGGAGCCCGCTACGCGACCCAGGCGGAGATGTACGAGGCGCTGGACCTGGTCGGGCAGGAGGCGCGGTCCCGCTACGGGTCGTGGGCGGAGTTCTCCGTCGGTTACATCCTGGGCCGCTGCCTGCACTTCGACGACGAGGCGTTCGGCCCGACCTACACCGACGTGCTGGAAGCCCACCGCGCTCTGCTCACCGACGCAGGCAGCCCCTGGCGCACGGTCCCCTTCCACCTGCCGGAGTGAGCGCGGATCACGCCGGTTCTTCCGGTTCTCCCGCGCCGTGGCCCTGAGCTGGGAGCTTCGCCGATGTGGCGAGAAGTCGACAAGATCGATGCCAACCCAACCTGCCGAGGATGTCACCTGATCGGGTGGTGTTTGTCTAGGATCAGCGGGTCCCGCGATGACCCGGCTGCATTGGATCGACGTTGAGCGAGCAACCGAGCACGAGATCCGGCCACGGGCTCTGGCTGTCCCGAGCCGCCCTGGGGTTCGTCGCCCTCGCCGCACTCATGGGCTGGGGCGCCAGCTTCGTCGGCCTGCACGCGTACGGCCAGGACCAGATGGTCGGCTTCAGCTACTGGACCGCGTGGCTGATCCCGGCGACCTTCGACGGCGCGGCCTTCGGCGCCACGCTGATCACCTACCGCGCGTCGATCTACGGCCGCAGCGCCGTGCGCGGCCGACTGCTGATGTGGATCTTCACCGCGATCTCGTCGTGGATCAACTGGATCCACCAGCTCACGCCGGAAGCCCGCATCGTCGCCGCCGGCCTGCCGGTCGCGGCCGTCGCGGTCTTCGACGTCGTGCTCGCCGAGCTGCGCGCCGACTTCGAGGAACGCCACGGCAAGCGGCGCCTGCGGCTGCGCCCGGGACTGCTCGTGCTGCGCTGGCTGGTCGACCGCGAGGGCACCGCGGGCGCCTTCCGTCGCCAGGTCACCGACATCCCGGTCTCGGAGATCGCCGGTCTCGGCGTGCAGGACGAGGCCCGCACCGCGATCGCACCCGCCGCCGCAGCGCCGAAACCGCAACCCGCGCCAGAACCGGTGGAGCGCACCAACGGCGCACCTCAGCCGCATCGGCCGACGCAGGAACTCCCGAAGCAGGCCGCGGAGAAACAGGCCACGGAGGAGCGGGCCGGGGAAGAGCCCGCCGCCGAACGGGAAACCGTCGTCGTCCAGGAGACCCCCGCAGCGCCGGTCGAACGCGAAACCCACCCGCCCGAACCGGAAACCAGCGCCGACGAACCCGCGTACGACGAAAACCTCCCGGATGAAACGACTTCCGAGGACGACCGGCCGAACCCGTCCGAGCAGACCCTCACGCTGCCGCCCGTTCCTGCGGACCCGCTCAGCGACGAGGACAAGCGGACCTTCGCCCGCCGCGACTACCGGCTCTCGCTGGAGATCGGCGAACCGATCACCGGCGCCCAGCTGGGCCACCGCTACGGCTTCTCCGAGCGCTGGGGCCGCCGCCAGATCGCCGCGGTCCGGGTCGAGATGGACCAGGAGGAGGAGTCCCGGCACCTGGTGGCCGCCAACTGACCTGCCAGGTCAGCGGGTGAGGGACTCCACCAGCGCCTTCCGGTGCTGCCGGGTCTGCTTGGGCAGGTTCCATCCGAGCACGCCGACGGGACGGCCGTCGCGGTGGTGCAGCTGCACGAAACGCCGCTCGGCCCGGTCGCCTTCGACCACGGCCACCTCGTCGTCGGGCGAAAGAACGCCGTGCACGTGGATCTTCGCGTCGAACTGGTCGGTCCAGAAGTACGGGACCGGGCGGTAGGCGCGGTCGCCGCCGAGGATGTTGTCGGCGACGGCCATCGCCTGCTCGCCGGCGTTGGTCCGGTTCTCCAGGCGGATCAGGCCGTACTCCGGATGTTCCCAGCGCGCCACGTCACCGACCGCGTAGATCCCCTCAGCGGCGCGGCAGCGGGAGTCGCACACCAGCCCGCGCTCGACCTTCAGCCCGCTGCCCTCCAGCCAGTCGGTCACCGGATCGGCCCCGATCGCGACCACGACGACGTCGGCGGGGAGCACCTCACCGGTGGCCAACCGGACCCCGCTGACCGCGCCCGCGTCGCCGACGAACCCGTCGACAGCGGTCCCGAGGCGGAGTCGCACGCCCTCACCGGCGTGCAGTCCGCCCAGCGCAGCAGCGGCTTCCGGGCCGAGCTGGGCGGCCATCGGCGCGGCGAGCGGGCCGGTCAGCGTCACGTCGAGCCCCATGCCGCGCGCGGTCGCGGCGATCTCGCTGCCGAGCACGCCCTCCCCGACCACGACCAGCCGCTCGGCCGCGAGCAGATCGGCGCGCAACGCGACGCTGTCGTCGAGGGTGCGCAGCACGTGCACCCCGGACAGCCCGTCCTGACCGGGCAGCCGGCGCGGACGAACGCCCGTGGCCACGACGATCGCGCCCGCCCGCAGCTCGCGCCCGGACGCGGTCCGCACGGTGCGCTCGGCCGCGTCCAGACCGACCGCCGGATCGCCGAGCAGCAGCTCCACGTCCAGCTTCGCCAGCGCTTCCGCGCTGCGGAGAGCCGTCCGCTCGGCCTCCCACCGCCCGGACAGCACCTGCTTGGACAGCGGCGGGCGGTCGTAGGGCGGGTGGGTTTCGGCACCGAGCACCGTCAGGTCGCCGTCGAAACCCTTGCGCCGCAAGGCGTCCGCCGTGGTCAACCCGGCTGCTGCGGCGCCCACGACCAGCACTGAGCTCACGTTCTCGGTCTCCCGGTTCATCCGGTGACCGGCGCCAGCCACAGACCGGTGAGCGCGTCGATCACGTTCTCCGCGGTTTCTTCCCAGGTCAGACGGGCTGCCCCCTCGGCGAGGGCGCGTTCCTGCTCGGCCATCATGTGCACCAGCACGTGCCGGGTCATGTCGTTGCGGACGATCTTGGCCCGCAGCGGGAGGTCCGGCAGGCAGTCGTTGAGGCCGTCCATGACCCGCATCAGCGTCGGACCGGACAGGGCTTCGGACACCACGAGCTCGCGCAGCGACGGGTCGCTCATCAGCTGCGCGGTGAAGCGCGCGAGCGTCGAATCGCGCAGCGAGGCGTGGTGTTCGACGGAGGGCAGCACCAGGCACGTCAGCCAGTCGCGCACCTCGCGGGAGTCGCCGCACTCCGCCACCAGCTGCTCCCGGCGGACCTCGACCGGCTCGGCATGCCTGCGCACGATGGCGCGCAGCAGGTCGGACTTGGTCCCGAAGTGGTAGCCGACGGCGGCGTTGTTGCCCTGACCTGCGGCTTCGCTGATCTGCCTGTTGGACACGGCGAAGACGCCCTGCTCGGCGAAGAGCCGCTCGGCTACGTCGAGGATGCGCTCCTTGGTGGCGTTGGCCCGGGAGGTCGCGGCATTCATGGGAGCCACCTTAAGTCACGTGACTGATTATTGGCCAGCCAGCAGGTTCGCGTATCGCACCAGGTCGACGTTGCCGCCGCTGATGATCACGCCGACCCGCTTGCCCTCGATCTCGCCCCCGGCGTTGCGGGCGGCGGCGAGCCCGAGGCATCCGGTGGGTTCGACGACGATCTTCAGGTAGGTCGCGAACAGCCGCATCGCCTCGACCAGCTGGTCGTCGCTCGCGGTCCGGATGCCGTCCACGGCCTGCCGGATGATCTCGAAGGTGTGCACGCCCAGGTGCTGCGTCTGCGCCCCGTCGGCGATGGTGCGGGGCGTGTCGATGTGCACGATCTCGCCGCTGCGCAACGACCGCAGCCCGTCGTCGCCGGCTTCCGGCTCGACCCCGAGCAGCAGGCAGCCGGGAGACAGGGCCCTGGTGGCCAAGGCCGTCCCGGACAGCAGACCGCCTCCGCCGAGCGGCACGAACAGCGCGTCGAGCTCGCCGACGTCCTCGAAGAGCTCCTTGGCAGCGGTGCCCTGCCCGGCGATCACGTCCGGGTGGTCGTAGGGCGGGATCAAGGTGAGCCCCTGCTCGGCGGCCAGCGCCTCCCCGATCTCCTCGCGGTCCTCGGCGTAGCGGTCGTACCGCACGATGTTCCCGCCATAACCGCTGGTGGCAGCCACCTTCGCGGCCGGAGCGTCGTGCGGCATCACGATCGTCGCCGGCACCTCGAGCAGCTGGCAGGCCAACGCGATCGCCTGCGCGTGGTTCCCGGAGGAGTAGGTGACGACGCCCCGCCGCCGCTGCTCCTCGGACAGCTCCGACACGGCGTTGAAGGCACCCCGGAACTTGAAAGCCCCCATCCGCTGGAAGTTCTCGGCCTTGAAGAAGACCTCAGCCCCCACGACCTCGTCCACCAACCGGGACCGGAGCACGGGCGTCCGGTGCCCCACCCCCTCCAACCGCCGCGAAGCGGCCACGACATCCCCGAACCCCACCATCCCGACCTCCGCAACCGTCACCCGCGAGCTCTCCCGGTCACCGGGCAGTCCTGGTGAAAATTGACCGGGCTAAGAGGACATCGACCACGGGCAATTCTGGCAAGAACCACCCTCTGGCGACACCACCTCGAGAGAACCGGGAGAAAGCGATGGGTCACGTGCTTCACGACGCTGCGTTCAGCCGCTGAACCTGTCGTCCTTCACCGCCTCGATGAACACCGACCACTGCTGTTGATCAGCGACGAAGCAGCCCGCCCGATCCTTGGTGTCACGAACAGCGGCGACCGAGCGTCCTTCTGACGGGCAGACTTCCACGAGATGGTCAAGGTCTCCCGAGCGGAATGACCCACCTCCCGCGACGAACGAAGAACGCCCCGGCGCCGCCCCAGGCGCAGGGACGTTCCCGATTACGGCCTTGATCGGGAACCTGATTACGCCGGTATTCGGGTCCCCGATTACGGCGGTAATCCGGGTGCTCAACGGAACACCGCCGTAATCCGGGTGCGCTCTGCGTGACGGCGAGGAAGCCGATCTCAGCGAGGAGGCCTGGTTCTTCCCGGCTTGCGCCGAGTGCGACCAGCACGCGCACGAGATCGCGGCTGTTCCCATGCCCGGCGGGGTTCACCCGCGCTGACCGATCGCGACATCGCGGTGCGGATGCGAGGGGTGATCAGGTCGTTCGAGATCGCGCTGCCCGGCGGGTGGTACTCGGCCGAGGACTACGAACGCCTCGCGCCGTACCTCGACAACACGGCACGCGCGATGCGCGCCCGCAGCGGGAGGACTCGTTGGTCGACGGAGAGGTGTCGTAGAAATCGCCGCTCGCGGGAACAACCTTCGGTGGGGTTGTTGCGTCTTGTGGACGAAGACCGGCGCAGGCGGCGGTTTTCGCTGGGGATCACGCCTGGGCGGCGCTCACCGCCGTCCTGTTGAGGAGGATTGCATGGCACGAGCAGTTCTGGCCGCACTGGTCGCGGCACCGTTGCTGGCCGCGGTCGGCGGGCTGCCCGCATCGGCCGCCGAGCCGAGCTCGGTGTCCGGGACCGTGTTCCACGACCTCAACGGCGATCGCCAGCAGCAGCCGGACGAGCCCGGCGCGGAGGGCTTCCGGGTGTGGGTCAACCCGACCTCCGACGACACGGGCTACGAGGCGTTCACCGACGCGAGCGGGCACTACCACATCGGCGGCATCACCTCGCCCGGCAAGTTCTCGGTCCAGCTCGACGGCGCCGGGCACGAGCACACCACCCCGTGGGCCGTCGGCGGCTCGTTCGGCGAAGGCGGCGTCAACGCCGTCCAGTACTTCGGCATCAAGTAACCGCAAGTCCAGCAGAAGACCGCAGGTCACTGGGGGTGATCTGCGGTCTTCTGCCGCTTCCGGCTCAGCTGGGGCGGCTGGTGGCCATCCGGACGGCGAAGAAGCCCAACAGGGTGCCGGAGGCGAAGCGCTGCGCGCGCAGCACGCGGGGATGCCGGGCGAGGTATCCGGCGAGTGCGGCGGCCGTGAGCACGATGAGGCCGTTGACGGTCACGGCGACGACGATCTGCGCGAGGCCGAGCTGGAGGAACTGCCACCACGTCGCACCCAGCGCGGGGTCGATGAACTGCGGGATCAGCGCGGTGTACAGGAGCGCGATCTTGGGGTTCAGGAGGTTCGTCAGCAGTCCCGTGCCGAACAGCCGAGCGGCCGAATGCGGCACCAGGTCGCGCAGTTCGAACGGTGAAGCTCCACCGGGACGCAGGATCTGCCACGCCATCCACGCGAGGTAGGCCGCACCCAGCAACTTCACCACGTGGTACGCCTCCGGCACGGCCACGAACAGGGCCGACAGGCCGGCAGCGGCGGCGACCAGGTAGACGAGGAACCCGATCCCCACCCCGGCCAGCGACACGAGCCCGGCGCGCCGCCCCTGCGAGGTCGCTCGCGAGGCGAGGTAGACCATGTTGGGCCCAGGAGTCAGCACCATGCCCAACTCCACCAGCACGACACCGAGCAACGAAGCGAGCGGCACGAATTCCACGCGCCGAACCTACCGGAGGCTCCGGCGAGCCCAGCGCGAGAAGACGAACACCGGAGCCGCCTGGCGGAATCGACCTGCAACGAGCAAGCGCTCGACAAGCAAACTCCTCCAACTCCCGCGTGATCTCGGCAGCTGCCCGAGTGCTACCTTCAACTGTTCAGCCCGCTCTGGCACCATGCGCGAACGTGTCCCGGCCAGCCGGAGCCTGGAGGTGATGCGGATGCACCGGACCCATCCGGGAACGCCGACGATTCAGGTCGCTGACCTGTTCGACGCCATCGAAACTGTTCACAACGCTCGGAAGCAGTTCGTCGAGAACGACGACCATGCCGCGGCCGGCATCGCCGAGCAGGTGTTGAACCAGCTGCTCCACGAGCTTGACTCCCGACTCGGGCTAAGACTGCCGGGGACTCGATAGACACTCCACAACCACCGCACCCGAGCTTGCTCTTGCGCAGTACAGGTTTCCGTCGTCCCGTCCGGCTCAATGATGGTCGCTTCGAACAGGTCCTCACCGGTGGTCGAATCCACGCCGACGCGGGGTCGTAACCGGCTCCGGTGATGCTTTGGACACCGCAGCAGGGATTCAGACCTGATCAGCAGCGGGAAGACACGACCGAGAAATGAAAGACCCCAGTTCACGCGGGGTGAACTGGGGTCTTCCTGCCGAGCCGCCTGAGGGAATCGAACCCTCGACCTACGCATTACGAGTGCGTCGCTCTGGCCGACTGAGCTAAGGCGGCAGTGCGCGGACAAGTGTAGCTGGCCTGATCCGGAGCTCACCGGGACCCCCCGCCTCGCGCGTTGACATCGATGTCGGAACTGTATCGAAAAAGCTTTGACATCGATGACGTAGGACGGGTTCAGTGGCGTCCGTGAGCGGCTGAGCAGCCGCGCTACCAGCGAGGGAGGTGCCGGGTGGGCTTCGCGACGACCGAGGCGGTCGTGGGCGTCGACGTGGGAAGCACCGAGATCAAGGCGCTCGTCGCCGATCTGGGTGGTGTGACGTTGAGCGTCCAACGGACGGCCACCGGATGGCACCGGGGCGCCGACGGACGCAGCGAGCTGACCGCCGACGTGCTCCTGCGACGCGTGCTGTCCGCGCTGTCCGACGCCGTTCGGGTGGCCGAGGAATCCGCGCGCCGGCTGAGGGTCGTCGGCGTCGCCGTGACCGGCATGGCCGAGTCCGGCGTGCTGGTCGACCGCGGCGGCGACCCGCTGCACCCGATCATCGCGTGGTTCGACCAGCGCGGCGGCGAGGAGCTGGTGCTGCTCCCCGACGAGCTCTCCGGCTCGTTCAGCAGGCACACCGGCCTCCCGCTGAGCCCGCTGTGCTCCTTCGCGAAGCTGAACTGGCTCCCCTCCCACGGGATTTCGCCGCCGGAAGCGGACACGTGGCTCAACGTCCCGGAACTGGTCGCCGCGAGGCTGGGCGGCGACGCCGTCACCGAGCCGTCGCTGGCGTCCCGGACCGGGCTGCTCGACCAGAGCACCCTCGCCCCCTGGGCGCCCGCGTTCGAGCACCTCGGACTGCGCACCTCGGCGCTCCCGCCGATGGCGACCGCAGGCACCCCGATCGGCCGGGTCGACCACCCCGACGTCCCGGACGCGGTGCGGGGAGCCGCGCTCACCGTCGCCGGGCACGACCACCCGGTCGCGTCGGTGGCCAGCGGCGTCTGGCACGGCGAGCACCTCTTCGACTCCTGCGGCACCTCCGAGGCGCTGCTGCGGGTGGTGTCCGCCCCGCTGCGCGACGACCAGCGCGAACGGCTCACCGACCACGGCGTCGCCCAGGGCGCGCACGTGCTGCCGGACCGCTGGATCCTGCTCGGCGGCACCCGGGGAGGGCTGCTGCTGGACCGGGTCCTCGCGCTGGTCGGCTGCCAGGACCAGCGGGCGCGGGCCGAGCTCGACGAGCAGGCCGCAGCAGGTGCCGGACCGACCGGCTCGGTCGTGATCAGCGGTGCGCACGCGCGGAGCGACCAGGTCACCGTCCAGCTCGTCGGAACCGACGTGGCACCGCTGGCGGCGTGGTCGGCGGCCCTGGACCACGCCATGTCCGAGACCGACGCGGTCATCGCGCTGATGTCCGCCGAAGCGGGTCCGCACGAGCACGTCACCGCCGCCGGTGGCTGGACCCGGATGCGCAGCTTCCGCGCCGCCAAGCAGCGCAGCCTGCCCGCCGTCGAGTACGCCCGCGTCGACCAGCCCAGCGCCTACGGCGCCGCCATCTTCGCCACCCAGGCCGCCCGCCGCGCGGCCGGGGACACCGGCGTGTCCGCAGTGGACATCGCCCGCGAATTCACCGGAAGCACCCTCGCAACGACAGGAGCCGAGCTGTGACACTGGCCGACATCGCCCGCCCCGACGGCACTTTCGCCATCGTGGCCCTCGACCAGCGCAACACCCTGCGCCGCATGTTCACCGCCGCCGACCAGCACGTCGACGACGACGTGCTGCGGACCTTCAAGGGGGACGTCATCGGTGGGCTCTCGCCGAGCGCCAGCGGACTGCTCGTCGACCCCGACTTCGGCGTTCCCGCCGCGATCGCCGACGGCAACCTCGCGCCCGGTGCGGGGCTGGCGGTGGCCGCCGAGCCACCCGAGCGCGGCAAGTTCGGCGACGAGCCGCTCACCCGCCGGGAACCCGCGCAGAACGCGGAGTGGGTGCGCGACATGGGCGGCCACGCGGTGAAGTTCCTCGTCCAGCTGCGCGCCGATCGCGACCGCACGCTCGGCGGGCGGGACGTGTCGGCGGAGGCGTTGGACGCCACCGCGCAAGTCGTCGCCGACTGCCGGGCGGACGGGGTTCCCTCCGTCATCGAGAACCTGATCTACCGGCTGCCCGGCGAAGCCGAGCTGTCCCCGCAGGCCCGCGCCGACGCGATCGTCGAGGCCGCTCGCGCGCTCAACGACCTCAAGCCCGACCTGCTGAAGCTGGAGTACCCGGGCTCGGCCGAGGCGTGCCGCCGGATCGCCGAGGCGGTCACCGTCCCGTGGGTGGTGCTCTCGGCCGGTGTCGGGTTCGAGGAGTTCCAGGACGTGCTGCGCATCTCCTGCGACGAAGGCGGTGCTTCCGGGTTCATCGCCGGCCGCGCGTTCTGGAAGGACGCCGTCGCGCTGGACCCGGCCGAGCGGCGCCCCTTCCTCGCCGACACCGCCCGGCGCCGGTTGGACGCCTGCGCGTCCGAGATCGACGGCAAGGCCACGCCGTGGACCTCGATCGCCACCGACTGATCCACCCTTCAACCAGAGGAACTTCACCGGCAACGAAGCCGGAGGAATGAGGTCCGACCGTGGTCACCGCACCGGTCACCCCCACCACGTCCACCACCGCGAGACGAGCGGTCGCCGGAGCGACGGCGGTCGCCGCGCTCGGCGGCCTGCTGTTCGGCTACGACACGGGTGTCATCTCCGCCGCGCTGCTCTACATCGCCCCGGCGTTCCAGCTCTCCGAGCTGTGGCAGCAGGTCGTGGTGGCCTCGCTGCTCGTCGGCGCGATCGTCGGCGTCGCGGCCGGCGGTGTCATCGCCGACAGCCTCGGCCGCCGCCGGACGCTGTCGATCACCAGCCTGGTCTTCACGGTCGGCGCGGTGATCTCGGCGGTGGCGCCGGACCTGCCGACGCTGCTGGGCTCGCGGTTGCTGTTGGGCTTCGCGATCGGCACCGCCTCGCTGTCGGTGCCCGCCTACATCGCCGAGATCGCGCCACCGGAGAGCCGGGGCAGGCTGGTGTCGATCAACCAGATCATGATCAGCTCCGGCATCCTGCTGTCCTACCTGGCCGGGTTCCTGCTGGCCGAGGCCGCGGCCTGGCGGTGGATGCTGGGGCTGGCCGCGGTGCCGTCGCTGCTGATGTTCGTCGGGTTGCTGAGCCTGCCGGAGAGCCCGCGCTGGCTGGTGTCCCGAGGACGACTGGACGAAGCGCGCGCCGTGCTGCGCAAGGTGGTCGGCGCCGACCGCGTCGACGCCGAGCTCCACGCGCTGTCCTCGGCGGTGACGGCCGAGCGCAACGTCACCTACCGCGACGTGCTGCGGCCTTCGCTGCGCCCGGCGATCTACCTCGGCATCGGGGTGGCGGCGGTGAACCAGCTGGTCGGCGTCAACGCGATCACCTACTACGCGCCGACGCTGCTGACCAAGGCCGGTTTCGGCGAGTCCGCGGCGATCCTGTCTTCGGTGGGGATCGGCATCGCCAACGTCGGGTTCACACTGGTCGGCCTGCTGCTGATCGACCGGGTCGGCCGCCGCCCGCTGCTGCTGGTCGGCCTCAGCGGCGTGGTCGTGTCGCTGGTCGCCATCGGACTGCTCTACGCCGTGACCGACCTCAGCGGCGTCTGGGCGGTGGCGCTGGTGGCGTTCCTGATCATCTACGAGGCGATGTTCTCGGCCAGCATCGGCCTGGCCATGTGGCTGATCAACAGCGAGATCTTCCCGACGGCGCTGCGGGGCAAGGCCGGCAGCTTCGGCATGTTCACCCACTGGGGCCTGAACCTGATCATCTCGCTGACCGTGCTGACCGCCTTCGAGGCGTTCACCCCCAGCGGCCTGTTCTGGCTCTACGCGGCCTTCGGCCTGATCGGCTTCTTCTACCTGAAGAAGTACCTGCCGGAGACCCGCAACCGCACGCTGGAAGAGGTCGAGCAGATGCTGCGGTCGAGGGCGCGCGGGTGAAACCGCTCGCGCTGCTCGTCTCCGGCGCGCCGGCCAGCGGCAAGACCACGCTGGGCGCAGCGGCGGCCGAGCACTGCTCGGCCGCCCTGCTCGACCTCGACGTGCTCACCGGGCCGATGGTCGAGCGGCTCGGCGTGGCCTTGGACGACCCGTGCGTGCGGGAAGCCCGCTACGCGGCCCTGCTCGACACCGCGCTGGACACGGTGCGGATCGGCACCTCGGCGGTGCTCGTGGCGCCGTTCACCGCCGAGCGCACCGACCTGCGGCTGTGGTCGGCCACCGCCGACCGGATCCGCGCCGCGGGCGCCGACCCGGTGCTGGTGTGGGTGGACTGCCCGCCCGAGCTGATCTTGGAGCGGATGCGCGGACGGGCCGCTCCGCGCGACTCCGGCACCCTGGCCGACCCGGCGAAACTGCTGGCAGCGCGACCGATCGAGCCGATCGGACCGCACGTTAGAGTCGATGCGACACGTCCGGTCGCCGCACAGCTCGCCGCGCTCGACCGGCACTTGCGAAGCGGAAGGGAGCAGGCGTGCGCGCAGGCAACGTCACGCTCTACGACGTGGCCGCCGCGGCCGGAGTGAGCCCGAAGACCGTTTCCCGGGTGATCAACGGGGCCGCCGGGGTCTCTGCGGCCACCCGCGAACAGGTGCAGGCGACGATCGACGAGCTCAACTACCGCCCGAACTTCCACGCGCGCTCGCTGCGCGTCGGACGGGACGAGGCGATCGGCGTGGTGCTGGAGTCGTTGTCCGACCCGTTCTTCGCGACGATGGCCAGCGTCATCGAGGAGCAAGCCCTGGAACGCGGCCACGTCGTGCTGGCCTCCAGCGTGGGCGGCGACCCCGAGCGCGAGCACAAGCTGGTGCAGAACCTGCTGCAGCGGCAGGTTTCCGGGCTGATCATGGTGCCGGTGAGCCGGGACCAGAGCTACCTGCGGGCGGCCGCCGGGCAGACGCCGGTGGTGTTCGTCGACCGGCCCGCCCGTTCCGCCGACGGGCTCGGCACGACCGTGCTCGGCGACGACTTCGGCGCCGCCGCAGCGGCCACCGAGCACCTGCTCCACTCCGGTCACACCGAGATCGCGCTGATCGGCGACCGCCCCGACGTCTACACCACCGCCGAGCGGATCCGCGGCTACCGCAGCGCCCTGGCCGAATCCCGGGTCGGGGTGCGCGAAGACCTCATCAAGACCGGCGTTTCCAGCGCGGCGGAGGCGCGCCGAGCGCTGGACGAGCTGCTCCGCTCCGAACGGCCGCCGACCGCCGTGTTCTCCTCCAACGCGCGCTGCTCGCTCGGAGTCGTGCCCGCGCTGCACGCGCGCGGACGCCCCGACATCGCGTTCGTCAGCTTCGGCGACTTCCCGATGGCCGACTCGCTCTACCCGGCCGTGACCGTCGTCGACCAGGATCCCGCAGCGGTCGCGCGCACCGCGACCCAGGAGCTGTTCAAGCAGCTCGACGGAGCACCGGCGGCGGAAGCACCGCTGTCCCTCCCGCTGCGGCTGGTCGCCCGCGGCTCCGGGGAGATCCCGCTCGCCGCGGTCACCCGGCCGTAGTCACGGCGTCACCAGAAGTCGGTGTGATCGTTGATACACCTGCCGAGGCAGTGACGCCTATCACGGAGGATGTGGGATGCGCGCGTTTCGCCGGCTCTGCGCCTGCACGGCGGCGGCCTTCGCGATCGCCGGGATGTCGATGCCCGCGGCGACGGCCCAGAGCTCCTACCCCACGACGCCGACGCCGCAACCCGTCGACCCCGGTCAGCCGCCGGGACGCGTCCCGGAGAACATCTCGCGGCCGGTCGTCGCCGACGCCGGGACGTTGCTCGGGATCGTGCGCGTGCTGCCCGCGACCGTGCCCGGCGACTCGTTCTTCAACGACCCCGAGTTCGAGAGCAAGCTGCCCAAGCAGTCCGTGCTGGAAGCCGGCATGGGACGAGCCGTCGCGCAGGTGAACTCCGAGGCCTACTTCGCGCACGAGCGCTCCATCGCCGAGGCCTCGCCGTTCGGCGTCGCGATCATGGGCAGGATGCCGCAGATCCCCGGTGGGCTCGCGCAGGACGCGCTCGCCGACCACGAGTCGCCGACCACCAGCTCCCTGGCGCCACCGGCCTCCCCCGCCGACCAGCTGGTCAAGCTCAGCGGGTTGAACGGCGGCGTGCACGCGCGGTGGAACGAGCAGACCGGGCCGTGCGGCGTGGCGCCGCTGTCCGACGCGCACTACACGATGGGCAACGGCTCGGCGATCAACCAGCTGCCCGGTCTCGGCGGATCGCTGGTGGACGTGCCCACGCTCGCCGAAGCGCACTCCCACGTGCGGCTCGGCGACGTCCCCGGGCAGGCGGGCAAGGCCGTCGTGTCGACATCGGAACTGCAGATCTCGCAGGTGAAGCTGTTCAGCGGCACGCCGCAGGAGGTCTCGATCGAGGTCGTCGGGCGCCCGGAGCTGGTGGCCACCGCGACCGGTGACCCCGCCACCTCCGGCGTCGACTACACCGCACCCGTGGTGCGGATCAGCCAGGGCGGCAAGGAGATCGCCGCGCTCGACGCCGCGAACCCCACCGCGGACGTGCCGATCCCCGCGCTTCCCGGGCTGGACCAGCGCGTCCTGGACCTCGGGGTGCTGCGGATCGGTGTCGGCGAGCTCAAGGAGGAGTCGCAGGGCAACGAGATCCGCGGGACCGCGCGGCTGTTCGACCTCAAGCTGCTCGACGGCACCAAGCTCGGACTGCCCGCGTCGTTGACGCAGATCTCGTTCGGCGAGCAGGTCGCGCGGGCTGCCGCGCCCGCGGGCGGCGTCAACTGCGAGCCGCCCACCGCCGGGGCGGTCGGTGACGGCTCGGAGGCCACGCCCGCCGGCCACTACCAGGGGCGCACCGAACCGCTGGCGCTGACCAGCGGAAGCTACTTCGCGGTCCCGATCTTCTGGACCGGCGCGGGCCTGCTGCTCCTCGGTTCCGTCCTCGTCGCCGCCTTCCCCCGCCGGAACGCGAAGCACTGACCGGGCGGCGGAGGTTCGGCGGAACCTCTCACCCCGTGAAGAGGGTGGCGAGCATGGCCTCGGCGGCGATGAGCGGTTTGACGTTCTGGGTCAGGGCCGTGCGGCATTCGAGGACCGCTTCCAGGCGGCGCAGCGTGGACTCCGAAGTCCACTCGGCGGCCGCCTTCTGCGAGGAGCGGGCGAAGTCCGGGTGGTTGAGCGCCGATCGGGAACCGGTGCGGGTGACCAGGACGTCCCGGTAGAAGCCGGCGAGATCGACCAGCGCCAGGTCCAGGGCGTCGCGCTGGGAGCGCGTGGCCCGGGACTTCTGCCGCTTCTCCAGCTCCTTGAGCGCGGCGTTGGCGCCCCGGGTGGCCGACGCCGTGCCCTTGCCCGTGCCACCGGCGCCCATCGCGGTCTTGAGCTCTTCGCGCTCGGTCTCGTTGCGTTCCTCGTTGGCCGTGACCGCCTCGGTCTCGGCCAGCTTGACCAGGCCCGATGCTGCGGTGAACACGTCGGCGAAGCGCTGCAGGCCGAGCGGGATCCGCAGCACCGACTCGCGGCGCTCGCGGGCCTGCTCGTCGGTCGCCAGCCGCCGGGCGCGGCCGATGTGCCCGCCGCAGACGTCCGCCGCCCACTCCGCGAGCTGCGGCTCGATGCCGTCGCGCTCGCGCAGCACCTCGGCGATCGCGTCCGACAGCGGCGTGCGCAGCTGCACCACCCGGCAGCGCGAGCGGATCGTGACCGACACGTCCTCCGGGTGGTCCGACGGCGCGCACAGCAGGAACACCGTGCGCGGAGGCGGTTCCTCGACGGCCTTGAGCAGCGCGTTCGCCGCGCCCTCGGTGAGCCGGTCGGAGTCCTCGATGAGCACCACGCGCCACTGGCCGGTGCTCGGCCGCCGCGCGGCGGCCTGCACCAGCGCGCGCATCTCCGCCACCGAGATCGACAGGCCCTCCGGCACCACGAGCTTCACGTCCGCGTGGGTGCCGTGCAGCACCGTGCGGCAGGCGGTGCACCGACCGCAGCCCAGAACACCGGGGTCCTCGCACTCCAGGGCCGCCGCGAAGGCGCGAGCCGCGATCGAGCGGCCGGAACCGGGCGGTCCGGTGAACAGCCACGCGTGGGTCATCGCGCCGGGCGGCACCGGCTCGCCGCGGACCTGCGCGCGCGCCGCCTCGGCCGCCGCGTGCAACGTGCGAACCGCGTCCGGCTGGCCGACGACCTCCGCCCACACCCCGGTCGCGGGTACCTCCGGAGCGCCGGTGCGCATCGCGTCAACTCCCTCGTGCCGAGCTATCGGGTCACGACTCTACGATGCCGCACCGACGCGGCCGTCAGGACTTCGAGGTGGTCGACTTCGACGACGCGGTCTTCTTGGCCGCCGTCTTGGTGCCGGTCGACTTCGAGCCCGTGGACTTCGACGCGGTGGTCTTCTTCGCCGCGGTGGACTTCGAGGCCGGGCTCTTCGAGGTCGACTTCGAGGTCGTCGACTTCTTCGCGGGCGCCTTCTTCTTCGCCGGCGCCTTGGCCCGCCGCTCCGCCAGCAGCTCCACCGCGCGGTCCATCGACAGCTCCTCCACCGTGTCGCCCTTGCGCAGCGACGCGTTGGTCTCGCCGTCGGTGACGTACGGGCCGAAGCGGCCGTCCTTGATCACCAGAGCCTTGCCGGTGTCCGGAGCCTCACCGAGCTCGCGCAGCGGCGCCGCGGCTGCCCGGCGGCCCCGCTGCTTGGGCTGCGCGTAGATCTTGAGCGCCTCGTCGAGGGTGATCGAGAAGATCTGCTCCTCGGTCTCCAGCGACCGCGAGTCCGTGCCCTTCTTCAGGTACGGGCCGTAGCGGCCGTTCTGCGCGGTGATCTCGTTGCCCGACTCCGGGTCGGTGCCCACCACGCGCGGCAGCGACAGCAGCTTCAACGCGTCCTCGAGGGTCACCGTGTCCAGCGACATCGACTTGAGCAGGCTGCCGGTGCGCGGCTTGGACTTGTCGCCCTCCGGGAGCACCTCGGTCACGTACGGGCCGAAGCGGCCCTCCTTGGCGACGACCTCGTGCCCGCTCTCCGGGTCGCTGCCCAGGCTGCGCCCCTCCATCGGGGTGGCGAACAGCTTCTCGGCGATCTCCACCGTCAGCTCGTCCGGCGGCAGGTCGTCGGGCAGGTTCGCCCGCTGCGCCGTCTCGTCCTCCAGCGTGCGCTCCAGGTAGGGCCCGTAGCGGCCGACGCGGACGTAGATGGTGCGCCCGGCGTCGTCGTCGAACATCGGGATCGAGTTGATCGCCCGCGGGTCGATCTCCTCGACCGACGAGCCGACCAGCTTCTTGAGCCCACCGGCGCGGCCGATCGAGTCCTCCGGACCCACCTCTCCGCCGAAGTAGAAGCCCGACAGCCAGCGGGTGCGCTCCTCGCGCCCCTCGGCGATGCCGTCCAGCTCGTCCTCCAGGGCTGCGGTGAAGTCGTAGTCCACCAACCGGCCGAAGTGCTGCTCCATCAGCCCGACCACGGCGAAGGCGATCCACGACGGGACCAGGGCGGAGCCCTTCTTCCACACGTAGCCGCGCTCCTGCACGGTGCTGATGATCGACGCGTAGGTCGACGGCCGGCCGATGCCCAGCTCTTCCAGCGTCTTGACCAGGCTCGCTTCGGTGAACCGCGGCGGCGGGTTGGTGGTGTGCCCGTCGGGCTCCAGCTCCGGGGCCGTGACCTGCTGGTCCTGGGTGAGCTGCGGCAGCCGCGACTCGGCGTCGTCGGCGATACCGCCGGCCTCGGAGTCCACGGCCTCGACGTAGGCCTTGAGGAAACCGGGGAAGGTGATGGTGCGGCCGGACGCGGCGAAGGTGCACTCCTCACCGCTGGTGGCGGTGCCGGTGATGCGCACCGACAGCGTGGTGCCCTTCGCGTCGGCCATCTGGGAGGCGATGGTGCGCTGCCAGATCAGCTCGTAGAGCTTGAAGCCGTCGACGTCGTTGGACAGCTCGTTGGCCACCTCGCCGGGGGTGCGGAAGCTCTCGCCCGCCGGGCGGATCGCCTCGTGCGCCTCCTGCGCGTTCTTGACCTTGCGGTTGTACTGCCGCGGCTGCGGCGAGAGGTACTGCTCGCCGTAGAGGTCGCGGGCCTGGTTGCGAGACGCCGCGATCGCCGTCTCGGACAGCGTCGTGGAGTCGGTTCGCATGTAGGTGATGTAACCGTTCTCGTACAGCCGCTGCGCCGTGCGCATCGTGCGGTCCGCCGAGAAGCGCAGCTTGCGGCTGGCCTCCTGCTGCAGCGTGGAGGTCATGAACGGCGCGTACGGCTTCCGCGTGTACGGCTTCTCCTCGACGCTGGAGACGCGCAGCTGGGCGTCGGTCAGCGCCTCGGCGAGCTGCCGGGCCTCGGCCTCGGTGAGCACCTTGGTGTCGGAGTTCTTCAGCCGGCCGTCCGGGCCGAAGTCGCGGCCGGTGGCGAGCTTGGCGCCGTCCACCGTGACCAGGCGGGCGCCGAAGCGGCGCGGCGAGGCGTCCGGGCCGGCGTCCATCGTCGCGGCGATGTCCCAGTACTCGGCGGAGACGAAGCGGATGCGCTCGCGCTCGCGCTCGACGACGACGCGGGTCGCCACGGACTGCACGCGGCCCGCCGAGAGCTTCGGCATGACCTTCTTCCACAGCACCGGGCTGACCTCGTAGCCGTAGAGGCGGTCCAGGATGCGGCGGGTCTCCTGGGCGTCGACGAGGTCCTGGTCGAGGTCGCGCGGGTTGGCGGCGGCGGCCTGGATGGCCGACTCGGTGATCTCGTGGAAGACCATCCGGCGCACCGGGACCTTGGGCTTGAGGGTCTCCAGCAGGTGCCAGGCGATGGCCTCGCCTTCGCGGTCACCATCCGTGGCGAGGTAGAGCTCGTCGACCTGCTTGAGGGCGTCCTTGAGCTCGGTGACCGTCGACTTCTTGTCGGCGCTCACCAGGTACAGCGGCTCGAAGTCATTCTCGACGTCGACACCCAGTCGCGCCCACGCCTGGCCCTTGTACTTCTCGGGCACGTCCTTGGCGTTGCGCGGCAGATCGCGGATGTGCCCACGCGAGGACTCCACGATGAAGTTAGAGCCGAGGTAGGAGGCGATCTTCTTGGCCTTCGCCGGTGACTCGACGATCACCAAGCGCCGGGTAGCGGAGCCGTTCCCGTTGGGAGACCCCGAAGCCCGACCGGCCCCGCCGCCGGCCTTCTTCGTTCGTGTCGACCCAGCCAACGCTTACCTGCTCTCTTCTTCCGGAAGCATCCCTTGCACCCGGCGCCCATCCGTTTCGTGTCCCCGGAGTGTGCGCGCCGCACGGTTCACCGTGCCGCACCGGGAAGGCACAGGGTTGCACATAACACGCCGATGTTCGCCGACGTCTTGTTGTACGAACGTATCGGGTTACCGAGGTGTTCCGTTTCGTGACCTGGCGTGATGTGCGTCAACCCGGTCAGGAGACGAGCGGGATCATTCCCTCGATCGCACCATCGGGCAGCGGTCCTACCAGCTCGGCGAGCCTGGCGAGGCGTCTCCGGCCGGTCACGCGCAGCGCCGGTCCGCCCGCTCGGGCACCGACGGTCTTGGCCGGCAGTCCGCAGCCGCGGAGGGCTTCCGCGAGTGGTTCGTGCGTGTCGGGGGCGTGCGGGTCGAGCCCGAGGCGGTAACCGTTCGGGTCGGCGGTGCCGGACGTGAGCGCCCAGATCCGCAGTGCCCAGCCATCCGGCACGTAACCCGACGGTACAGACTTCACGGCGCCGCGCAGCCACTGCGCGGCCAGGCCGGTGAGGTCGGAGCGGAACGCGGTGCGGACCAGCGGTCGCCCTTCGTCGGAGCGGCCGAGCTCGGCCTGCACGCCCCGCTCGGAGCAGGCGGCGAGCAGGCAGCGGGCGCGCCACTCGGCGTCGACCACCACCGACAGCCGTGCCGCGGTCCCGCGGCCGAAGCCCACGGCCTGCCCGGGTCCGCACAGCATGCCCGCGAGGTCGGCGACGTCCGCCCGCCGAGCCTCTGCCGAGTAGAAGGACAGCTGGTCCACGATCGGGATGCTAGAACAGCAGTTCGAGATTATCCACCAACGTAACCCGATCGATTGAGTCCCGACGCCCGGTGGACACGATTTCAATGGAAATCGTGGACCCGAATTCCATCGAAGTCCGGGACCTGATTTCCATTGAAATCGCGTCGTTCACCCAGGTGAGTGGGATTACTGGGGTTGCCCTGGCTGGGCTGGGGCGGGAGCGGGTTGTCCGGGGGCCGGTTGAGGTGGGGCCGGGTTGAAGAAGGGCTTGCAGCCCGGGGCCTGCTTGGCGGCCTCGGCGAGCTGCTGGTTCTTCTCCAGGGCGCCGAACTTGCTGTTGAGGTCGACCTGCGTGCTCTTCTGGAGTTCGCCCTGCAGCGCCGTCATGCCCTCGGTGAACTTCTGCTTGTCGTTCGGGTCGACCTGGTCGGCCTTCGCCCGGGCGCCCACCAGGATGTCGCGGATCTGCACGAAGCCGTCCTGGATGCCCTGGTTGACCTGGTCACCGCCCGCGATCGGCGACGGCGGCAGCTGCTGCAGCCCGCGGACCGTACCGTCAGCGGTCTTGCTCGCGGTGTCCAGCCGGGCGACCACCGAGTTCTTCATCGCCGCGGTGTTGCTCTTGTCCACCCCGGGCAGGTTCTTCTGGGACGCGGAGAAGTCGTTGACCAGCCCGCACAACCGGCCTGCCCACTCGATCCCCTCCGGGCCCGCCGCCTTCGGCGGAGCCGGGGCCGGTTCGGGCGCCGGTGCCGTTCCGCAAGCGCTCAGGGCCAGCGGGATGGCCGCGAGCGCCGCGAGGGACGTCGCACGGAACCTCATTGCGAACTCCTCACATGGATCGGAGTAGCTCTCGCTGTGCGGTCGGACTCTCTCGTACCGCCACACCTCCCGGTGAAACCGGGGTCGCCCGTCACGATGACTCCCCTGCGCACAGCGATGGGCGCCACCCGAACCGGGTGACGCCCATCGTCGAGGCCGATCTAGGCGCGAGCGCCGTTGATCGTCTTGTCGTCCGCTGGCTCGTCCGCGATCGCGGTCGAGCGCCGCTTGGAGATCACCACGGCACCGGTGATCACCGCCAGCGCGACCACCGCGATGCCGATCCGCACCGCCGGGTTGGCTGCGTCACCGACGGCGAAGTAGACCACGGCCGGCGCGATCAGCACCGACACCAGGTTCATCACCTTCAGCAGCGGGTTGATCGCCGGACCGGCGGTGTCCTTGAACGGGTCACCCACGGTGTCACCGATGACCGTGGCGGCGTGCGCCTCGGACCCCTTGCCGCCGTGGTAGCCGTCCTCCACCAGCTTCTTCGAGTTGTCCCAGGCACCGCCCGAGTTGGCCAGGAAGATGGCCATCAGGGTGCCGGTGGCGATGGCACCGGCCAGGTACCCGGCCAGCGGCCCGACGCCCAGGCCGAAGCCGACCGCGATCGGCGCCAGCACCGCCAGCAGGCCGGGCGTGGCCAGCTCGCGCAGCGAGTCGCGGGTGCAGATGTCGACCACCCGGCCGTACTCCGGGCGCTCCGAGCCGTCCATGATCCCCGGCTTGTCCTTGAACTGGCGCCGCACCTCGTAGACCACGGCACCGGCCGCGCGGGACACGGCGTTGATCGCCAGACCGGAGAACAGGAACACCACCGCGGCACCGATGATCACGCCCACCAGGACGTTCGGCGCGTAGACGAAGAACTCCGAGGTGGACAGCTCGCCCGCCACGTCGGACAGCGCGGCGCCGATCGCGTCGGTGTAGGAGCCGAACAGCGCCGTCGCCGCCAGCACCGCCGTGGCGATCGCGATGCCCTTGGTGATCGCCTTGGTGGTGTTGCCGACCGCGTCGAGCTCGGTGAGGATCTTCGCGCCCTCGCCCTCGACGTCACCGGACATCTCGGCGATGCCCTGCGCGTTGTCGCTGACCGGGCCGAAGGTGTCCATCGCGACGATGACGCCGACGGTGGTCAGCAGACCGCAACCGGCCAGCGCGATCGCGAACAGCGCCACCGGCAGCGAACCGGACAGCAGGAACGCGCCGAACACGGCCGCGCCGATGATCGCCGCGGTGTAGACGGCGGACTCGAAACCGACCGACAGACCGGTCAGGATCACGGTGGCGGCACCGGTCAGCGAGGACTTGCCGACGTCCTGCACCGGGCGGTGCTCGGTGGCGGTGAAGTAGCCGGTCAGCTTCAGGATGACCACCGCGAGCAGGATGCCGATGATCACGGCCATCAGCGCCACCAGCGCCGGGCTGCCCGGAGTCGCGCGGACCTCCTCCGACACGCCGGAGAGCTCGGCGAAGGTGCTCGGCAGGTACAGCATCGCGGCGACCGCGCACAGCACCGCCGAGATCCCGGCTGAGATGTAGAACGAGCGGTTGATCGCGGTCAGCGCGCTCTCACCGGCGCGGGCCTTGGTGATGTAGACGCCGATGACCGCGGTGAGCACGCCGATGGCCGGCACGATCAGCGGGAACAGCAGCCCGTGCGCGCCGAAGGCCGCGGTGCCCAGGATCAGCGAGGCGACCAGCGTCACCGCGTAGGACTCGAACAGGTCGGCCGCCATGCCCGCGCAGTCACCCACGTTGTCGCCGACGTTGTCGGCGATGGTCGCGGCGTTGCGGGGGTCGTCCTCGGGGATGTTCTGCTCGACCTTGCCGACCAGGTCGGCACCCACGTCGGCCGCCTTGGTGAAGATGCCGCCGCCGACTCGCATGAACATCGCCAGCAGCGCGGCGCCGAAGCCGAAGCCCTCCAGCACGCGCGGCGCCCCGCCCGCGTAGACCAGCACCACCAGCGCGGCACCGAACAGGCCGAGGCCGACGGTCATCATGCCGACCACACCGCCGGTGCGGAACGCCACGCGCATCGCCTTCTCGCGCCCCTCGCCCGGCTCGCGGGCGGCGGCGGCCACGCGCACGTTCGCGCGGGTGGACAGCCACATGCCAAGGTAGCCGATGGCGGCCGAGAACGCGGCGCCGAACAGGAAGAACACCGATCGGCCGATGCGCTCGCCGATGGTCTCCGCGGGCAGCGCGAACAGCACCAGGAACACCGCGACCGCGAAGATCGCCAAGGTGCGGAACTGCCGGTTCAGGTAGGCCGACGCTCCTTCCTGCACGGCCTTGGCGATGTCCTGCATCTTCGCGGTGCCCTGCCCTGCGGCGAGCACCTCCTTGATCAGGACGTAGCCGAAGGCCAGTGCTGCCAGAGCGATGACCATGACGGCACCGACCACTCCGTAGTCGATGCCTGCGAGCTCGATGCCGGTGGCTTGCTGGGTGAGGTCCATCCGGGTTTGCGAGCTCGGTGGTGCAGCGCCCTGGGCCCAGCCGTGCTGGACCGGGGTGAGCAGGGACATCCGTCCTCCTGGGTTGTGCTCGGTTCTCACACCGGAGGCCCCGACACGCTCTAACCGGGCCCCGATGCGCGGTGGGCGGCCCCGCCCGGTACGGCCCGTGTTCGTTCGCTGGCCGTCCGTGGCGACGTCGTGGGTCGGGAGTCTATTCAGACCACGAGTGGCTTACCTCACGGTGTGATACGCAACTCGTGTCGACGTGCAGATCTGTTACCGAATAATCGATCCAGAGGGCCACTTGATCCCCTGTTCGGACATATTTCAATTTGGACCGAACGGGTGACATGAGGTATGGCGTGTCGCCCCGTGATCCGCAGGGACCCCTCCGTCAGGGCGGAACACGGTCTGGAATTGCCCCGAAGGCGTGAAAGCGGACGCAGATCTCGTGCGGGATCCGCGGCCTCGTGCCGACTCGCGAGGGGAACACCTGTGCGGGTGCGGATCAGGTTTGTGCAAGGCTGAACACGTGCGCGAGGAGGACAAGGGACAGCGGCTGCTCGGCCGCGTCCTCGCCGGGATCCCGGCCGACGAGTCGCCCGTGACGCACGTCGAGCACCGGTCGGCCCGGCCCGCCCAGACCTCCGACTGGCCGAAGTGGGCACCGCCCCGGCTCGTCGAAGCGTTCCAGGCCCGCGGCGCGGACGAACCGTGGATCCACCAGGTCGAGGGCGCCGAGGCCGTGCAGGACGGCGAGAACGTCGTCGTGGCCACCGGCACCGCCTCCGGGAAGTCGCTGGTCTACCAGCTGCCGGTGATCTCCCAGCTGCTCAGCGACCCCAAGGCCACCGCGCTGTACCTCTCCCCGACCAAGGCGCTGGCCGCCGACCAGCTGCGCAGCATCTCCGAGCTGGAGCTCGGGGAGATCCGCGCGGTGAGCTACGACGGCGACACCCCGCAGGTCGAGCGGGACTGGGTCCGCCAGCACGGCCGGTGGATCTTCACCAACCCCGACATGCTGCACTTCGGCGTGCTGCCCGCGCACGGGCGCTGGGCGCACTTCTTCCGGCGGCTGACCCACGTCGTGATCGACGAGTGCCACACCTACCGGGGCGTGTTCGGCTCGCACGTCGCGCTGCTGCTGCGCAGGCTCCGCCGGATCGCCAACCGCTACGGCTCGGACCCGGTGTTCGTGCTGGCCTCGGCCACCGT
Organism: Saccharopolyspora mangrovi; assembly: GCF_035320975.1. Lineage (NCBI taxonomy): Bacteria > Bacillati > Actinomycetota > Actinomycetes > Pseudonocardiales > Pseudonocardiaceae > Saccharopolyspora > Saccharopolyspora mangrovi. The sequence continues at coordinate 178,788 of NZ_JAWLNX010000012.1, forward strand.
CTCGGACCCGGCCGAGCTCGCCGAACGGCTGACCGGGGTGCGCTGCCGCGCGATCACCGAGGACGGTTCGCCGCGCGGTGCGCGCACCGTCGCGCTCTGGGAACCGCCGCTGCTGGACGACCTGGTCGGCGAGAACGGCGCTCCGGTGCGCCGCAACGCCGGGTCCGAGGCCGCGCGGATCCTGACCGAGCTGGTCATCGAGGACGCCCGCACGCTGGCCTTCATCCGCTCCCGGCGCGGCGTCGAGCTCGCTGCGCTCGCCGCGCGACGCGCTCTGTCCGAAGTGGACTCCTCGCTGCCCGACCGGGTCGCCGCCTACCGCGGCGGATACCTGCCGGAGGACCGCCGGGAGCTGGAACGTTCGCTGCTGACCGGGGAACTGCGCGCCGTGGCCACCACCAACGCGCTGGAGCTCGGGGTGGACATCTCCGGACTGGACGCCGTGGTCGTCGCCGGATACCCGGGCACGCTCGCGTCGTTCTGGCAGCAGGCCGGTCGCGCCGGTCGGGACGGGGACGGCGCGCTGGTGGTGTTCGTGGCGCGCGACGACCCGCTGGACACCTACCTGGTGCACCACCCGCCCGCGGTGCTGTCCCGACCGGTGGAGGCCACCGTGCTCGATCCGGCCAACCCGTACGTGCTGGAGCCGCACCTGGTCTGCGCGGCGGCCGAGCTGCCGCTGACCGAGGAGTCCTTCGAGATCTTCGGCGGCGAAGCCGCGCACCGCGCGGTGGAGGCGCTGACCGCCGACGGCGTGCTGCGACGGCGTCCGCACGGCTGGTTCTGGACCGAGCGGGAACGCCCGCACCGCAACGTCGAGCTGCGCGGCTCCGGCGGGCCTCCGATCGCCGTGGTGGAGGGCGAATCCGGGCGGATGCTCGGCACGGTCGACCCGGATTCGGCGTGCTCCACGGTGCACCCGGGCGCGGTGTACCTGCACCGGGGCGAGTCGTTCGTGGTCGACGAACTCGACCTGGACGCCGCGATCACGCTGGTCCACGAGGAGAGCCCGGACTGGACGACCTCACCGCGCAACGACGTGGACATCTCCGTGCTGCGGACCATCTCCAGCAGCGACACCGGAGCCGGGGTCACGGTGCACCTCGGCGAGGTGGAGGTGACCTCGCAGGTCATCGGCTACCTGCGGAAACGACCCACGGGCGAGGTGCTGGACCAGGTCCCGCTCGACCTGCCCGCGCAGACGCTGCGCACCCGAGCCGTCTGGTACACGGTGAGCCAGGAGCTGTTGATGAGCAGCGCGCCGGGGGGCGCCGGGCTGGAACCGGCGCGCATCCCCGGCGCGCTGCATGCTGCCGAGCACGCGGCGATCGGCCTGCTACCGCTGTTCGCGACCTGCGATCGATGGGACATCGGCGGGGTCTCAACCGCGCTGCATGCAGACACCGGGGAGGCAACGGTGTTCGTGCATGACGGCCATCCGGGAGGGGCCGGATTCGCCGATCGCGGTTTCGCCGCATTGGTCCCCTGGCTGGTCGCGACGCGGGAAGCGATCGCTTCCTGCGACTGCCCGGCCGGATGCCCGTCCTGCGTTCAGTCACCGAAGTGCGGGAATGGCAACGAACCGCTGGACAAGGCAGGGGCGGTGGCTGTTCTCGACGCGGTGTCGGCCGTGCTTCGGGGCAACACCGGCGGTCCGGGTGGGCTACCCGACCAGGCACGATGAGCACGTCTGGCTGGTGCGTGCTCGCGGGAATCTCGTGACCGGTCGGGCCGGGGAGCCCTGGGCGCGGAAAACCGGACCGTTCGGTGCGTCACGGCCGCACAGGATCACCTGCTCGCTGCGAGAAGTTCCGCCACGTTCTCCGGTTGGTCATCGATTTCCAGTGCGGTCCGGAGCGCGTCCTGGACGAACTCCGGGCTGGGCAGCTGCCAGGCGCACACCTCGGGCTTGACCCGCCAGTGCACCGCGCCGCCGGGGTAGGCCGATGGCGGCAGCGGGACCCAGCTCCCCTTGCCGTGCAAGCGGATTCCGCGTTCCTCGGCCAGCTCGTCGTTGAGCCGACCCCCAGGGGCCATCAGGAAGAACCAGCTGCCGGTCGGGGTCGCCACGATCGGCACCGGGAATCCGCCGGCCCGCAGCGCCTTGGCCGCTCGCCTGCCGATCGCGGTGTCGACCTCGATGGCCTCGACCTGGTGCCCGGTGGCGAGCAGCAGGTTGTAGGGCTGCTCGTCCCACCAGGACATGACCTCGGACAGGTCAGCCCCCAGGCGGTCCTCCCAGTCGGCGTGGGCCGGGGTCGGACCGTGCAGCTGCCTGCCGCGGCGGCCGTGCCACTCGTCATCTCGGGGAAACGTTCCGGGCAACACCGACCAACCACGCGACGCGAAGTCGATTGCCTGCACGCGCAGGTCGATCCGGCTGCTGGTCAGCCCGGCCGGGTGGGCCGGGACGCCGCGGAAGGCGCTCTGCCACCTCTCCGCAGACCATTGCATGTGCTCCGCCTCCTTGTTCAGCGGTGAGCGGACTCGTGCGCCCCTGAGGTCGACCGGCCGGATTTCGGGGTTCCGGCCGATCCCCTGACCTCCTTGTCAGGTGGACCTCGGTTCGTGGCGAACCCGGGCTCGCCGCTCACACATTCAAAGAAACGTCATCCGGCACCGGGGCGTACAGCCCCCTTGCGACGACCGGTCGTTCGGCGGCGACGAACGTGAAAGGTTCAACACACGCACTGAAAGATCAATATCAGCGCGGAACTCCGCTGGTGACTCCGCGCCGACCGCTCCCCTGCCCACCGGACCGTTCGCCGACCGCTCGTCGTACGCCCGGCGTAATACGCGCGGCTCAGCCCGCCAGGGGTCCGGCCCGCGCTCGTGCGCTGGGCGGTCGCCGACCGGCTAGCAGGCCCGGCAGCTCCCCGGTGACCTCGACCCGGACCTCTCGTCCGGTCAGCGTGCAGGCGACGAGCTCCGCCCGCATCCCGCTGGTCACCCGTCCGGCCTGCGCGCAGGCGAGTTCCCGTCCACCGATCGCGTGGGACGCCGCCGCCAGCGCGGCGAGGTCGGCGGCGCCCTCGGCCCGGTGCCGGGCGACGGTCGCGGCGCCGAGCTGGACCAGCCACCACAGCAGGACCAGCACGACCAGCGACAGCACCGCGGCCAGCACGGTCGCCGAACCCCGGTCGTTCATCGTCCCTCCCCCGGTTCGAGGACGGCGACGGCCTCGGCGTGAAGCCAGTGCGCGCTCACCCGCACCTCGACCTGATCGCCGCTCGTTGTGCGCTCGTAGCGGGCGCCCACCGGCGCGATGGTGCGCACCGCCTGCTCCGCCCGGGGCGCGTCACCCCGGGCGAGCAGGCGGGCGGCCTCGACGGCGGCGTCCTGGCAGCGCAGCTGGCCCAGCACCGCAGCGGCGCCGAGCAGCAGTAGCCCGAACACCGCGACCAGCGCGCAGAGGCCGACCGCCGCCTCGACGGTCACCGAACCCCGGTCGTTCACGCACCGGCTCCCTGCAGGGCGCGCCGGACGAGTTCGGTGAGCGCCTCCTCGACGGAGCCGCTGGTCACCACCGCGTACAGGGTGGTCGCGAAGGCCACGGCGGCGAGCGTGCCGACCGCGTACTCCGCCGTGGACATGCCGTCGTCGCCGGTCAGCGCGGCTTGCAGCCGCCGGATCAGGTTCCGCATCTTCAGCTCCTCCGTCTACAGTGGATTTATCGGGAGTCGTTCGAGCATGCCGAGCACGACCGGCAGCACGCCCAGGCACAGGAACGCGGGCAGGAAGCACAGCCCCAGCGGCGCCGAGATCCACACGGCACCGCGCTGGGACCGCGCCTCCGCGAGTTCGGAGCTGCGCGACCTGGCGCGCTCGGCTATGTCGGCCGCCACCTCGGCGAGCGCGCTGCCGGTGCGCGCTGTTCTCCTCGCTGCGCGGGCGAGTTCTGCGGTGCCGGGGTCGCGCAGCGCGGGTTCCCACGCGGTCGCGGCGTCCGAGCCGAGGTCGAGGTGGTCGGCGACCTCGTGCAGGGTTCGCCGCGCGCCACCGCCGACCTCGACGGCCACCGCTCGCACGATCACCGGCACCGGCAGCCCGGCCCGCATCCCCGCCGCCAGCAGGTCCCACCCGGCGGCGAGCGCCAGCGGGTCAGCCCGCTCCTCCCGCTTCGGCCGGGGTTTCGCCGCTGCGCGCGGGCGGGGCCGGTGCACCCGGTGACGGGTCGACGGCACCGGGATCAGCAGCACCGCCGCAGCCGCGCTCAGCAGCGCGAACACCTGGCTCATGAGCGCACCACCGACCTCGTCAGCCGCGAGCTCCACAGCACTCCGGCGATCAGCAGCGCGACGCCGAGGAGCAGCAGCAGTTGACCGGCCGGGCCGCTGCCGAACACCGCGAACGGCGAAGCGCCGGCCGCCTGCCCGAAGGCCAGCCCCAGCACCGGGAGCCCGGTGAGCACGCCCGCCGTGGCGCGGGGACCGGCCATCTTCGCCGCGACCTCGCGCCGGAACGCGGTGCGGCGCTCGACGTCGCGGCGCAGCGAGTCCAGCAGTTCCGCGAGCGCGACGCCGTGCCGCTCGGCCAGCTCCCAGGCCCGGGTCAGCCGCTCCACCGGCGCGCGTGGTCGCCCGGCGAGCGCCGAGACGTCGCCGCCGAGCCGGGCGGTGGCCGCCAGGTCCCGGAAGAGCCCGGCGACCTGCGGACCCGCTTCGACTGCCGCGCCCTCGGCCGCCCCGGCCGGGTGCGCGCCCGCCCGCAGTTGCGTCACGAGCAGCCGCAGCGCCTCGGCGAACTCCGCGTGCAGCGCGAGTGCGCGCTGCTCTCCGCGGCGCTCGCGGAGCTGCCGACCTGCGAGCAGGGTCAGCGCCATCGCCGCGCAAAGGCCTGCTGGACCTGCGAACACCCACCCGGCGAGTCCCGTTGCCAGCGGCAGCAGGCGTTTCGGGTTCGACAGTCGCAGCGGCGGGCGCGGGAGACCGGGCAGCCGGTGGCGCGTGGTGGCCGGCGGCCAGCACAGCAGGCCGGCCGCGGCGAGCAGGGCACTGGTGATCAGCACGGCAACGCACCTCCCCTGGACTCGATCAGCTCCGCGAGATCGTTCCGCCCCACGCCCCAACCGGTTTCGGCTTCCCACGCCGGCCGGACGGTCACCTGCTCCCCCACCCGGTGCAGCACGCCGATCGCGGCGAGGCGCCTGCGGCGCACCTGCAGCACGACCTGGACGGCCGCGGCGAGCTGGCTGTGCAGGGCGTCGCGGGACAGACCGCCGAGCGCGGCGAGCGCCTCCATCCGCGCCGGGACCTCGCGCGGCGAGTTGGCGTGCAGCGTGCCGCCGCCCCCGTCGTGCCCGGTGTTGAGCGCGGACAGCAGCTCGCGCACCTCGGCGCCGCGCACCTCACCGACGACCAACCGGTCCGGGCGCATGCGCAACGCCTGCCGCACGAGTTCGCGCACGCCGACCTCCCCGGCGCCCTCGACGTTCGGCGGCCGGGTCAGCAACCGCACCACGTGCGGATGCCGGGGACGCAGTTCGGCGGCCTCCTCGACGCAGACGATCCGCTCGTGGTCCCCGACCTCGCCGAGCATCGCCGCCAGCAGCGTCGTCTTGCCGCTGCCGGTGCCGCCGGTGATCAGGAACGCGAGGCGGCGGGCCACGATCTCGCGCAGCACGGCGGAGATCCGCTGGTCGAAGGTTCCGGCTCGGCGCAGCGCGGCGAGGTCGTGCGCGGCAGGGCGCAGCACGCGCAGCGAGATGCAGGTCCCGTCGCCGGCGACCGGCGGCAGCACGGCGTGCAACCGGACGGCGCGCGAACCGCGTTGCGTCAGCCAGGCGTCGACCCACGGTTGCGCGTCGTCGAGCCGCCGCCCGGTGGACATCGCGAGGCGTTGCGCGAGCCGGCGCACCGAGTCCTCGTCGGGGAAGCGCACCCGCGCTGGACGCAGGCCGTCGCCGCGGTCGACCCACACCTTCTCCGGCGCGGTGACCAGCACGTCGCAGGTCTCCGGGTCGTCGAGCAACGGCTCCAGCACTCCCGCGCCGGCGAACTCCTGCTGCACGAGGCGCAGCGCGGCGAGCACGTCGGCGTCGGCGACCAGACCGTCGGACTCGGCCCGCACCGCTTCGGCGACAGCGGTGGGGCTCAGCGCCGAACCGCTGGCCACCAGCCGGTTTCGCACGCGCGCCAGCAGTTCTCGGTCCACGGACATGACGGGCCTTCCCTTCCCCGGCCGGAAAACGGCAGGACGGCATGGCCGATCGACCAGGATCGGCCTCGGATCAGCGGGGGTTCAGCGCCGGGCCGGCAGCTCCGCCGCGGCGAGTTCGGTGAGCACGGCGCCCGCTGCGGTGGCCAGCGGGCTCCGGTGGTGCAAGGCGGAGGCGAGATCGCCTCGGTCGACGGCGGCGGCCAGGCGCGGTTGTGGTCGCATCGTGGCGAGCACGGGCGCCCCTGCGGCCCTCGCCACGTCGCCTGGCCGCAAGCCGCCCGGCGACGGCCCGCGAACCACCAGCCGCACCGGGCATCCGGCGCGTTCGGCCACCGAGGAGACGACCCGGGCGGCCGCTGCGCAGGCCCGCACCTCGGCGGGAACCACGACGACGGCCAGCTCGGCGTCACCGAGCACCGGACCGTCCACCGGGGCCGGGCAGCGCGGCAGGTCGCACACCACTGTCGCGCCCGACCGGCGGCCCGCGCCGAGCACCGCGCGCACGCCCTCGGGGGTCAGCCCGCGCGGGGAGCGGTCCCGGTCGCAGGCCAGCACGGCGAGTTCGCCCGGTCCGACGCGCTTCTTCGGCAGCGCTTGGCGCAAGGTCGCGGCGCCGAGCCGGCCGGTGCCGACCGAGAGCCCGGACCAGCGCAGGCCTTCTTCGCGTTCGAGCCCGACCGCGAGGTCCAGGCCGCCGCCGAGCGGATCGCAGTCCACCAGCAGCGACCGGCCGCCGGAGCGGGCGGCGATCACCGAGGCCGCGGTGGCCAGCGCCGACGCGCCCGCGCCGCCGCATCCGCCGAGCACCGCCAGCACCCGTCCTCCGCCGGACGGTGCGTCGACGGCGTCGGCGAGCAGCTCGATCAGCTCGTGCTCGTCGGTGGGCAGGGTCAGCACCCGCTCGGCGCCGATGTCGAAGGCGGTCCGCCACAACCGCTCTCCGGGCGCCCGGCACAGCAGCGCGACGCCGCGTCTGCGCGGCAGACCGCGTGCGGCGCAGGCCTCGGCGGTGGGCTCGTCGAGCAGCACCAGCGGGGCGGTCCGCCAGGCGGTCGGCAGCAGTCGTGGGGCGCGTTCGAGCTCGCTCCCGGAGGCGGCGGCGAGCCGGGAGACCTCCTCGGCGAGCTCGGCCTCGCGCACCACCAGCAGCGGGCGAGCGGTGTCCGGAGCGGGCGATCGTGCGGCGGCGAACATGGCGAACTCCCAAGATCAGGACTTTTCGGAGGAGAACCACTTCCGGATCGACCGGAAGAAGGAGCGTGGTGCCGCGAATGGCCGCTCGTTATCCAAAGTGACCCGATGCCCGTCGACTGCCAAGCGATTTCTGAAATCTGTGGATGAACCCCCTCGCTGTGGACAACTCATCTAACTCGAAAGAGTTGCACGAGGTCCGCAAAATAAATGAAGGGAACTCACATTTCCCTCACCTGGAAACTGTTGCGCGAGCACGAACTTCGCGCAGGTGGGAGCATGCGCGTACGAGACGACCCCCGCCAGGGGGGAGGGGCGGGGGCCGTCGTAGTTCAGCTCCGGGGGGTCGAGCTGAACTGGTCCGGTCATGCCGGACTCCCAACACTGTAGCCCGCAGATCCCCAGTGATGCCTCCCGTCCATTTGAGGGAACGTCTTTGCTCTCAGTGCCCGATAACTTGCTCGGATCCATTCAATCGTGGCAATAAATCCATCACAGCGGCGAGCAACCTTCCGGCCACCACACGGTGCGTGAAAAATCGCGCTCCCATCGAGCCCTCCCCGGGCGGCGGCACCAGCACCCCGCGACAGGCGCGAAAGCCGCCTGGAAATGCCGCAACCGCACGGCTCGTATGCTGTCGGCGTGACTGAGCCCGCGAACCCCGCCGCTGCTTCCGGACGCCGGGTGGCCGCGTTCTTCGACCTGGACAAGACCATCATCGCCAAGTCGAGCACGCTCGCCTTCAGCCGCCCGTTCTTCCAAGAAGGGCTGATCAACCGCCGAGCGGTGCTCAAGAGCGCCTACGCGCAGTTCGTCTTCATGCTCGCCGGCGCCGACGCCGACCAGATGGACCGGATGCGCGCCCACATCACGTCGTTGTGCACCGGCTGGGACATCGAGCAGGTCAACGCCATCGTCGAGGAAACCCTCCACGACATCGTCGACCCGCTGGTCTACAAGGAAGCCACCCAGCTCATCGCCGACCACCAGGACCAGGGCCACGAGATCGTCGTGCTGTCGGCCTCCGGGCAGGAGGTCGTCGCGCCCATCGCCAAGCTCCTCGGCGCCGACCACTGGTCCGGCACCCGCATGGTCGTCTCCGAAGACCGCTACACCGGCGAGGTCGACTTCTACTGCTCCGCCGAGAACAAGGCCGTCGCCGCCAGGGAACTCGCCGACAAGTACGACTACGACCTCAGCGAGTCCTACGCCTACTCCGACTCCGTCACCGACATGCCGCTGCTCGAAGCCGTCGGCCACCCCACCGTCGTCAACCCCGATCGCGGCCTGCGCAAGGAGGCCGTCCAGCGCGGATGGCCCTCGCTGGCCTTCGAGCACCCCGTCTCGCTGCGCGCCCGCATCCCCACCCCCTCGCGCGCCGCGGTCACCGCGGCAGGCGTCGGGCTGGGCGCCGTGGCGGCCGCCGGCGCCACCTGGTGGGGCATCCGCACGTGGCGTCGCCGCAGGTGACCTGAGACCCCGGTGAACCACGCCCCGGTTCGCCCCGAAGAACCCTTGCAGTGACGGGCATCACGGTCTACAAAGGGAAGTGCGGACCCTGTTTGGCCAGGGACGTTACGGAGGAGAAGTAGCGTCCACCCCTCTCAGGCTCCGCGCGCGAGACTTGGAGCACCCACGCGTCGCCGCAGATAAGGCTGTCGTGCACAGGGTTGCGTACCGGGACGCCGGACGCCTAGCCCACAAGTTACGACGAACAGCACGCTTGGTAACCCAGGACCTCGCGCGAGGGGGCGGCGCCCAACACGGGCGCCGCTCCTTTTTGTTCTTGTGGGGTTGCTCGGTGGCTCTCGTTCGGCGAGACGACTCGGTTGGTCGGTGGGTTTCGCCGTAGGGACAAGACTCCGTGGTCACGTTGCTCAGCGGTGCCAGAAGCGGAACCTGGAGCGGCTTCGTGGACTCCGCGCGCCGCGACTTGTGTATGCCAACACACGGCGTCACGGCGTGCTCGCCACGAAGCCGCTCAGAACCCGCGGCGGTGCCAGCGCCCTAGGTGGGGGTAAAGAAAAAGCGACTTCCTCGCTTGCCTGACGGTGGTCGCCACTCGATCCATCTCGAACATTGACCTCCACATTCCAGGTGAGTAATTTCCTACTTCCAATGATTTGTGGTGAACAGTTCTCCGGTTGGAGGCCGATGTGGCGTTGCGTACCCGAACTCGACGTGCGCTGATCGCGTTGAGCGCACTGGCCGTCGGCGCCACCGCGCTGACCACCACCGGAAGCGCCCTGGAACCCCGCGCCCAGACCGCCGACGAGTTGCTCCGGGAGATGACGCTGGAGGAGAAGGTCGGCCAGCTGTTCGTCACCTACGCCTACGGCCGCACCGCCGACACGCCGGATCCCGTGAACCGGGAGGAGTTCGGCGTCGACACCCCGGCGCAGGTGGTGCAGAAGTACCACCTCGGCGGGATCATCCACTTCACCTGGTCCAACAGCCTCTACGACCCGAAGCAGATCGCCGAGCTGTCCAACGGGTTGCAGACCGCCGCGACCGGTTCCGGCGCGCAAGTGCCGCTGCTGATCTCCACCGATCAGGAGCAGGGGCAGATCACGCGGATCACCGAACCGGTCACCCAGCTGCCCGGAAACATGGCGCTCGGGGCGGGGCGCAACCCGCAGGACGCCGAGCGGTCCGCGGCGATCACCGGCCAGGAGCTGCGGGCGATGGGCCTGAACATGAACTTCGCGCCGAGCGGTGACGTCAACGTCAACCCGGAGAACCCGGTGATCGGCGTCCGCTCGTTCTCCTCCGATCCGGCGCTGGCGGCCCAGTTCACCGCCGCCCAGGTGCGCGGTTACGAGGACGCACAACCCGCGGGCGAGGGCGTGTCGGCCTCGGTGAAGCACTTCCCCGGGCACGGCGACACCAACACCGACAGCCACACGGCGCTGCCGGTCATCGAGCACGACCGCCAGCAGTGGGAGCAGTTGGACGCGCCGCCGTTCAAGGAAGCCATCGCGGCCGGCACGGATTCGGTGATGAGCGCGCACATCGTGGTCCCCAAGCTCGACGACTCCGGGCAACCCGCCACGCTCGCGCCGAACGTGCTGACGGGGATGCTGCGGAAGGAGCTCGGCTACCAGGGCGTGGTGTTCACCGACTCGCTGCAGATGGAGGGCGTCCGCCAGCAGCACCCGGACTCCGAGATCCCGGTGCTGGCGCTGCAGGCCGGTGCGGACGTGATGCTGATGCCGCAGAACCTGCAGGTCGCCATCGACGGCGTGATCGCCGCCGTCCGCGACGGGCGGCTCACCGAGCAGCGCATCGACGAGAGCGTGTCGCGGGTGCTCAAGCTCAAGGAGGGCCGCGGCGTGCTGGCCAACCCGTTCGTCGACGTGTCCCGGGTCGATTCGTTCGTCGGCAACGAGCAGCACCTCGCCGACGCCCAGCGGATCACCGACCGCACCACGACGCTGCTGCGCAACGAGGCCGCGCTGCCGCTGAAGTCCCCGGGCAAGGTGTTCGTCACCGGCGCGAGCGAGAAGGGCACCGAGGCGCTGTCGAACTCGGTGCGGGCGCGCGGGCCGCAGAGCTCGGCGCTGGCCACCGGCACCAAGCCGACGCCGGAGCAGATCAACCAGGCCGTCGAGCAGGCCGAGGCGCACGACGTCGCGGTGGTGCTCACCAACGCCGCCTGGAACCCGGACAACGCGGGGCAACTGGACCTGGTGCGCGCGCTGCAGCAGACCGGCAAGCCGGTGATCGCGGTCGCCACCCGCGATCCCTACGACGCCGGTCACGTCGACGTTCCGGCCTGGATCGCCAGCTACTCGGACAAGCCGGTGGCGATGGAGTCGGTCGCCAAGGTCCTCTTCGGCGAGACCACCCCGGCCGGCAAGCTGCCGGTCCCGGTCCCCGACCCTGGTAAGCCTGGTGCGGACAGGTATCCCTTCGGCTTCGGTCTGGCCTGGTGAACGACATGAGCTCAATCGGAAGGCGGCGCTTCCTGACCGCCTCGGCGCTGGCGGTCCCGGCCGTCGGCGTGGCCTCCAGTTCGGCCTGCGCGGCCAAACCGGCGCAGATCGCTCCCGGGCAGGTGCGCACCGGCGCGGACGTGCTGGCCGGGCGGGACTTCTCTGACCTCGCCGGCCGCAAGCTCGGCGTCGTCACCAACCCGACCGGCGTGCTGTCCACCCTCGATCACCTGGTGGACGTGATGCACGCGAGCGGCGCGGTCGACATCGCGGCGGTGTTCGGGCCCGAGCACGGGTTCCGGGGCACCTCGCAGGCGGGCGGGTCGGAGGGCGACTACCGCGATCCGCGAACCGGGTTGCCGGTCTACGACGCCTACGGCGCGGACGCCGCGAAGCTCGCCGAGCTGTTCCGCAAGGCGGGCGTCGAGCAGGTCGTCTTCGACATCGCCGACGTCGGCACCCGCTTCTACACCTACATCTGGACGATGTACACCGCGATGCAGGCCGCCCAGCAGCTCGGCCTCGGGTTCGTCGTGCTGGACCGGCCGAACCCGGTGGGGCCGCTGGTGGCCGGGCCGAAGCTGGACCCGAGGTTCGCCTCCGGCGTCGGCGAGCTGCCGATCGTGCAGCAGCACGGCATGACCGTCGGCGAGCTGGCCCGGATGTTCGACCGCACCTACCTGCCCGCTCCGCTGCCGGAGCTCAACGTGATCAGGGTCGAGGGGTGGGCCGGCCGCACCGCTGACACCGGGCTGCCGTGGGTTCCGCCGAGCCCGAACATGCCCACCCCCGACACCGCGGCGGTGTACCCGGGGACCGGGCTGTTCGAGGGCACGACGTGGTCCGAGGGGCGCGGCACGACCCGGCCGTTCGAGATCATCGGGGCTCCGGGCATCGACTGGAAGTGGGCGGAGGAGCTGAACAAGCTCTCGCTGGAGGGCGTTCGCTTCCGCGAGACCTACTTCGTGCCGACGTTCTCCAAGCACGCCCAGCAGCCCTGCGGGGGCGTGCAGCTGCACCGCACGGGTGATCTCGACCCGATCGAAGTGGCGGTTGCGATGTTGGTCACAGCCCGACGGCTCTTTCCCCAGCTGTTCGCTTGGCGCGAGGATGGAATGGTCGACAAGTTGTCCGGCTCCGACAGGCTGCGCGGCATGGTGGACGCGGGCGCCGGCGTTGGCGAGATCACCGATTCCTGGCGGCAGGACGTCGTCGACTTCCGCCGGCAGCGCGATCCGTACCTGCTGTACCGCTGAGGGGGCTCGATGGGCAAGACCGTGCTGGCGGCCGTGGCGCTGCTGTCGCTGACCGCGTTGAGCGGGTCCGCCGTGGCGGCCCCGGGGCGCGCGGCCGGGCACTTCGACCGTCCGCAGGACGGCTTCGCGCCCGCCGAGACGCTGCTGCAGGACGGCACCCCCTCGGGCATCGGGCTCGACCCGGAGCCGATCGACGACGCGTGGCGGCAGCTGGCCGCCTGGACCGAGAAGACTCCTGACCTGCAACATCCGATGTACGCCGGTGCCGTGGGGCTGCTCGCGCACGACGGCGTGGTCGTCAGCCGCACCGCCGCGGGCAAGGAACTGCGCTACGCCGACGGCAAGGGCACCGAGCTGCCCGCGCAGGACCAGGAGCCGATGCGGACCGACACGATCTTCGACGTCGCCTCGATCAGCAAGCTGTTCACCTCGATCACCGCGCTGCAGCTCGTCGACGACGGCGAGATCTCGCTGAACGACCCGGTCGCCCAGCACCTGCCGGAGTTCGCGGCCAACGGCAAGCAGGACATCACCGTCGAGCAGCTGCTCACCCACACCTCCGGGCTGCAGGCCGAGGTGCAGCTGTGGAAGCTGCCGCCGGAGCAGCGCATCCCGTCGGTCATGGCGCTGACCCCGGAGCACCCGCCGGGCACGAACTACGAGTACTCCGACCCGAACATGATCACGCTCGGCGTGCTGGTCGAGCGCGTCACCGGGCACCCGCTGGACCAGGTCGTCCAGGAGTGGATCACCAAGCCGCTGGGCATGTCCGACACCGGCTACAACCCGCCGGCGTCGAAGCTGGACCGCATCGCGGCCACCGAGTTCCAGGCCGACCCGCCGCGGGGCATGGTGCGCGGCCAGGTGCACGACGAGAACGCCTGGTCGCTGGGCGGTGTCGCCGGTCAGGCCGGGGTGTTCTCCACCGCCGACGACCTGGCGAAGCTCGGGCAGGCGCTGCTCAACGGCGGGGCCTACGGCGGCACCCGGATCCTGTCGGAGCGCACGGTCGAGAAGATGCTCACCGACTTCAACGCCGAGTTCCCGGGCAACGCGCACGGTTTGGGCTTCGAGCTCGACCAGCGCTGGTACATGGCCGGGCTCAGCGCCCCGCGCACCGCCGGGCACACCGGCTACACCGGGACGTCGCTGGTCATCGACCCGGCGTCGCGGTCGGTGGCGGTGCTGCTGACCAACCGGGTGCACCCGTCGCGCGAGTGGGGGTCCAACAACCGCGCCCGCCAGGCCCTCGCGCAGGGCATGGCCCGCGCGCTGGCGGTGTTCCCGCGCCAGGGCCGGGAGTCGTTCCACGCGCCGCAGGGCGCGACGCTGACCACCGATCCGCTGGGTCCGGCCGGGGGTCCGCTGAAGGTGTCGTTCGACGCGTTCGTCGACACCCAGCGGGACGCCGACGGCACCGATGCGCTCACCGTCGAGTCCAGCTCGGACGGGGTGAACTGGCGGCCGGTGCCGCTGACGGCGTCCGGTCCCGGTGCGCCGGAGGGCCCGCAGCAGGCGCTGGCGGGTTCCGGGCACCGGGCCTGGTGGAAGGTCAACGGCGAGGTCCCGTCCGGGCCGGGCGAGAAGGTCCAGCTGCGCTGGCGGTACAACACCGACGCCCAGTACGAGGGCCGAGGGGTGAACGTCGACGGCCTGAAGGCCACCGACGACGACCGCACGCTCCTGGACTCCGAGCGCGACTCCACCCGGCTGCACCTGCAGGGCTGGACCCCGGTCCCCCGCTGAACCTCTTCCCGGTATTTCCACCGATCAGGACGCCGGGAGCACCAGCGTCCCGGTCTTGTCGGTGGTCACGCACAGCGAGCAGATGATCTTGCCCTCCTCCGCGCTGGCCAGCACGTCGGGCCGCTCGAACTCCTGCGCGCAGTAGTCGCAGGTGTAGGCGGTCGCGACCGGGGTTCCTGCCGCGTCGAAGCGGGGCTCGGCGATGCCGTCGTCGCTGCGGCGCAGGTAGTACCGGCCGCCGGTCGCGATCGCCATCACCGGCGTCAGGACCACGGCGATCACCACGGCGGCGATCGGCGAGTACGGCTGGATCGCCGCGCCGAAGGCCCCGAAGTACATCGCGATCGAGATGATCGCCGAGGCCAGGAAGGCCGTGACGCCCACCGGGTTGACGGCGTGCAGCATGCCGCGCCGGAACTCCGGCTCCTTCGGCGAGATCTTCAGCGCGAACTTGTTGATCATGATGTCGGCGGCCACCGTGCACACCCACGCGATCGCGCAGTTGGCGTAGAAGCTCAGCACCGAGTTCAGGAAGGCGAACATGTTCGCCTCCATCAGGATCAGCGCGACCGCCAGGTTCGCCAGCACGAACACGATCCGGCCCGGGTAGCGCTTGGTGACCCGCGTGAACGAGTTCGTCCAGGTCAGCGAGCCGGAGTAGGCGTTGGTGACGTTGATCTTGACCTGGCTGAGCACCACCAGCACCACGGCCAGCGGGATCGCCAGCCACAGCGGCATGAACAGCTCGTAGATGCCCATGAACTGCTGCACCGGCTCGGTCGCCGCCGCCCCGGCCGCACCCATGATGAAGAACGCCAGGAACGCGCCGGTGGCCTGCTTGACCGCGCCGAACACGACCCAGCCCGGGCCCGCGACCAGCGTCGACAGCCACCAGGTGCGCTTGTTGGACTCGGTGCGCGGCGGCATGAAGCGCAGGTAGTCGATCTGCTCGCCGATCTGCGCCATGAGCGACAGCGCCACGCCCGCGCCGAGCATGACCGACGCGGCGCTGAGCCCGCCGCCCTCCTCACCGGCGAAGGCCAGCCAGCGGCTCACCGAATCCGGGTCGACGACCACCAGGTAGCCGATCGGGCCGACCATCAGCAGCAGCCACAGCGGAGTCGTCCACACCTGCAGCTTGCTGAGCGCCTTCATCCCGTAGATGACCAGCGGAACCACGACCAGCGTGGTGATCAGGTAGCCCAGCCACAGCGGCACGCCGAGGCCGGCGTGCAGGCCCTGGGCCATGATCGCGCCCTCGGTGGCGAAGAAGATGAAGGTGAAGCTGCCGAAGATCACGCTGGTCAGCACCGAGCCGTAGTAGCCGAACCCGGCGCCTCGGGTGATCAGGTCGAGGTCGATGTTGTAGCGGGCGCCGTAGTAGGCCAGCGGCACGCCGGTCACGAAGATGATCAGCGCGGCGACCAGGATCGCGACCAGCGCGTTGAGCGTGCCGTAGCTCAGGCCGATGCCCGCGCCGATGGAGAAGTCGGCGAGGTAGGCGATGCCGCCCAGCGCCGTCGTGGCCACCACGCCGGGCTTCCAGCGCCGGTAGCTGCGCGGGGCGAAGCGGAGGGTGTAGTCCTCCAGCGTCTCCCGCACCGCCTGGTCTTGCGACGAGTTCTTGCGCGGTGAATCGACGACCATCAAGTCCCTCCTCGGCCGAACACGCGTGCGCCCGGAAGTGTCCGCGGCCGATGTTTCCGGTGCCGGAGAGGCGTGTTTCTGTCAGATGACAAAAACGCGCGACGGGCACGCACCGTAGGAGGTGGACATGTCGATCTCGGGTGACCGGGTAGTTGGTCCTCACCGAACTTCGCGTCGGTCGTGCAACCTGGAAACACGGACGGACCGTCTACACGACGGACACTGGAAGAGACGCATTGACCTGCACAAGAAACGGTTAGTAAGTTTCCCACATGGCCACTACGGAAATTCCCGCTGAATCAGGCGAGGGCAGCCCCCTCGTCACGATTCGCTCGCTGCTGCCCGGACTCGCGCGGGCCGAGCAGCGCGTGGCCAACATCGTGCTCGCCGACCCGGCCTCGATCTCGCGCCGCAGCATCACCGAGGTCGCCGAAGCCGCCGGCACCAGCGAAACGACCGTCACGCGATTCTGCAAGGCGATCGGCGTCGGAGGATATCCCGACCTGCGCATCGCCCTGGCAGCCGACACCGCGCGCACCTCGACCCGCGACCGGGAGCTCGGCGGCGACATCGGCCCGGACGACGGCATCGGCGAGATCATCTCCAAGGTCGGCTACGCCGACGCCAAGGCCGTCGAGGAAACCGCGGGCCAGCTCGACCCGACCTCGCTGAACGCGCTGGTCGACGCCGTGGCCACCGCGCGGCGCATCGACGTCTACGGCGTCGGCGCCAGCGCCTTCGTCGCCCTCGACCTGCAGCAGAAGCTGCACCGCATCGGGCTGGTCAGCTTCGCCTGGTCGGACACCCACAACGCGCTGACCTCCGCCGCGGTGCTCGAACCCGGCGACGTCGCGATCGGCATCTCGCACACCGGCGCCACCACCGAGACCGTGGAGGCGCTGCGCGAGGCCAAGCGGCACGGCGCCACCACCGGAGCGATCACCAACTTCGCCCGCTCCCCGATCACCGAGGTCACCCACCACGTGCTGACCACGGCGGTGCGCGAGACGACCTACCGGTCCGGCGCGATGGCCAGCCGGATCGGGCAGCTGACCGTGATCGACTGCTTGTTCATCGGTGTCGCCCAGCGGCACCTGGAGCAGACCAGAACGGCGCTGGAAGCGACGCGCCAGGCGGTCTCCGGACACCGTCTCGGCAGTCGCCCCGATCGGCGCCGGCACAAAGAGGCGTGATGCTCCGCGCTCTCCACGGCCGGCCTCGAACAACCGAATCAGGAGGCATGAATTGAGCCGGGATCACGCGATCCGCGTCGCTTCGCCGACCGAGCAGACCAACCCCAACACCCGCGACATCGACCTGCTGCCGACGCTGGACGTCCTGCAGCTGCTCAACAGCGAGGACCGCACGGTGCCCGAAGCCGTCGGACGGGTGCTGCCGGAGCTGGCGGAGGCCGTCGACCTCGCGGTGGCGGCGCTGCGGTCCGGCGGCCGGGTGCACTACGTCGGCGCGGGGACGTCGGGGCGGCTGGCCGTGCTCGACGCCGCCGAGCTGATCCCGACGTTCAACGCACCGCCGGACTGGTTCATCGCGCACCAGGCGGGCGGGCCCGCGGCTTACCAGCACGCGGTGGAGAACGCCGAGGACGACGAGGACGCGGGTGCTCGCGAGATCCGCGCCCAGGGCTCGGACAAGGACTTGGTGTTCGGCCTGGCCGCCTCCGGCCGCACCCCGTACGTGATCTCCGCGCTGGCCGCCGCGAAGGAGATCGGCGCGAGCACCGCGCTGCTGACCTCGAACCCGAACCCCGGTGATGTCCCGGCCGACGTGGTCATCGCGCCCGACACCGGCCCGGAGCCGATCAGCGGGTCGACCCGGATGAAGGCCGGAACCGCGCAGAAGCTGGTGCTCACCTCGTTCTCGACGGCGGTGATGATCAAGCTGGGCCGGGTCTACTCGAACTTCATGGTCAGCATGCTGGCGACCAACGCCAAGCTGCGCGGACGCACGATCAACATCCTGCAAGAGGCCACCGGCGCCTCCGAGGAGACGTGCTCGGACGCGCTGACCGCGGCGGGCGAGGACCTCAAGACGGCCCTGGTCCACCTGCTCTCCGGCGCCGACGTCGAGCGCTCCGCAGCGGCCCTCGCGGTGGCCGACGGCCAGGTCCGCGACGCCCTCCGCACCCTGCAGCGCTGACCTCCGCCCGCGACGGGATGGACGCGGGATCGCGTTCATCCCGGGCCGGAGCGGTCAGGCCATCGACCTGGCGATGACGGTGAAGGCCTCGGTCATGAGGTCCCAGAAGCGGGCCTGGTCCAGGGTGGTCGGGACCAGGGCGTTGCGGGTCTCGGGCGGTGCCTTGAAGTCGGTGACCGTCATGCCGGAGGTGTAGCGGCCCTGGGTCTCGACGTCCACGCGCGCGGGAACGGCGTCCATCAGCGTCGGGTCGATCAGGTGCGCGATCGCGCAGGCGTCGTGGATGGCGGGGCCGAGCTCCTGGTAGTCGGGGAACCGGCCGTAGAAGTCCAGGCACGGCGTGAGCAGCTCGGCCTCGAGCCTGCCGAGCCCCTCGAACCGCCTGCGGACCTCGGCGTTCGCCCGGGCCTGGTGGGTCAGGTCGAGCCCGATCATGACCGTCGTCCAGCCGGCCTCGAACACCACGGCGGCGGCCTCCGGGTCGGTCATGATGTTGAACTCGGCCGCCGGGGTCCGGTTGCCGCGCGTGTAGGCGCCGCCCATGATCACGAACTCGGCTGCCCACTCCACGATCCGCGGTTCCTTGCGGACCGCGAGCGCGATGTTGGTCAGCGGACCCGTGGCGACCAGGCTGATCTCGCCCGGCGCCGCGGCCAGCGTGTCGATGATCAGGTCCACCGCGTGCCGGGGGTCCAGCTCGGCGGCGGTCTCGGGCAGCACGACCTCGCCCAGGCCCATCACGCCGTGCACGTTCCCGGCGTTGATGCCCTCGCGCTCCAGCGGTCGCCCGGCACCGCGCGCCACCGGCGCGGTCATGCCGTAGAAGTCGCGCAGCCGCAGCGAGTTCTCGGTGGTGAACTCCAGGGGCACGTTGCCGCCGACGGCGGTGATGCCCACGACCTCCAGCCGCGGGTCGCCGTGCGCCAGCGCGAGGGCCAGCGCGTCGTCGATGCCCGGGTCGCAGTCGATCAGGACCTTCTTCACCGTCATCCCTCCTGCACCGCGTCGGCGATCGAGGCCGCCTCGCGAGCACCGGTCTCCAGCGCCGAGCAGCAGTAGACTACCCAGGCCGCGACCGCCTCGGGGTCACCGGTGGCGAAGCCCAGCGCGCGCTCGGCGTAGTCCTCCTGCCTGCGGAAGTAGGCGACCTCCGGCACGACCAGGCCCTTCGGGTCCAGGCCGCTGCCGATGACGGCGAGCCGGGCGGCGGCGCGGGCGATGACGCCGTCGGCCTGGCCGAACGGGGTCAGCGCGAGCAGTTCGCCGTGCACGACGGCGGCCAGCACGGGACCGGCGCCGTGCGCCTTGGGCTCGGCGATGATCTCGCTGAGCAGGTCCAGCCGTTCGGAGATCACCGGATCGGTCTGCGGGCGGCCGAGCTGCTCGGGATCGTCGACGAGATCGCTGGCGGCGAGCACGTGCATCCGCGCCAGCGCCTGGCGGGGCGCGCGCTGCCAGGTGGGCAGCAGGGTGCCCATCGCTTCGGCGACGCGCAGCGAACCGGCCAGCAGCGGGTCGCTGACCTCACCGGATTCGGGGATCTCGGCGGCACCGCCGGCGACCGCGGCGGAGGCGCGAGCCGCGCGCACCGAGGCTTCGGCGGCCGTGGCCGGCCAGCCGCGCCGGTTGGCCGGGTGCCGGTGCACCTCGTCGATGGCGGCGCGAGCGGCGGCCACGGCGTCGGTGACCCCGTCGAGTTCCAGCAGCGGTGCCAGCGAGGGCTTGTCGTTCACGGGTGCAGACGCTACCGGCCCGAGCTGGAAACCCCAGCGAGCGGCCCGCATGCGAGTTGTGACACAGTTGCGAACGGGTTGCACGCGTTGAACCCAGCGTTACCGCAGGACAACGCACCGGATCCAATGCGGAACCGGACAGTGACGGTATGGATCCAGTCCGTTGCGACCGATTGGTCTGAACCAATAAAGCGAAACCTCTGTTGCAGTGAGCGAGATCGCACTACGGTTCCTCCTAGCACTGCATTCACATCTCCAGGGAGGTTCTGGGCAATGAGCCAGCCCGACGGGCAGAGCAACACGCTCGACAACCTGCTCACGGAAAGCAGGTCATTCCCGCCGTCTGAGGATTTCGCGGCGCAGGCCAACGCCACGTCGGCGCTGTACGGCCAGGCCGATGCCGATCGTGAGGCGTTCTGGGCCGAGCAGGCCTCGCGGCTGGCGTGGGACACCAAGTGGGACCAG